>CAKUWM010000075.1 GCA_934699305.1 uncultured Saprospiraceae bacterium
TCTTTCGTGCAGGGGTAGAAATGAATGGAACTATTATCCGGAACACTTCATTTAATGACCGCCCTACAAGTATTCTCTGGTCACTGGCCGCCCTCAAAATTAATCCTATTTGATCAGATGAAAGAATACAGGTAACCTTTTGGTTTTGAGAATTGCTCTTTGCACCGTTCATCATTTGGTCTCCTTTGTCAAAAAATGAAACATCAATTGTTTGAAGATTTTCAAGATAGGCAATTTCAAGACTAAACCAATTATTCAATAGCGTATCGATACTATGAAAATTTTGATTGTATGCAATATCAGGCTTCTTGTAAAGCTGCTTGAACGATTTGTATAGGAAGTGAAGGGTGTTCGTTTTTTCAAACGTCGTCTTGCACCGCTCTACCTTCTTTTTTATAAAAGATATCAGGTAGTTTATATATTCGATACTATTAAAATTCAGATAGATAAGAGCTGTGTCAAGGTTGGTGTAACTATGTTCTTCGATTTCTGAAAAATCGATCTTCTCTACGGCAGATATCAACTTTTTCTTATAGATTATATTCTTATAGCTGGTTGACCTCTCAAATTCATTGGTATTTAGAAACCTATTCATCTTGTTGACTATAATTTCCAACGGAACCTTCTGTTTGTTGTCAATTGAGATTTTATCCTGGACTTTCCTCAATCGTGATGATAGCTCCTTTTGAGCAAGACGAAAGTATGTCATAGGAACATACTCATCCATGCTTAGATACATTGAGTAGGCGTTTTCTATAAATGATATTAATTCTTCGAGAAAATTTAATAGATCTACGATAATTGTGTAGGCACGTCCACTCTTTGGTTTAAGGCTTTCCAGGTTTGAAAAAGTCTGGCTTAGCATTTTTGTTAGGGTAACGTGGTAGTTTCTTATTAACAATTCTCCTTCTCGTTTGGAATGAATTGAAAAAAGCTGTTGTTGAATCAGGCTCCTCATACTTAACAACTCCACCTTTAGTTGATTTGTAATGTCCGTCTCTTCACTGTTAGAGATCGTTGCAACAAAATGTTTGGCAGGATTTAATTTAAAGTGTACCAATAAGTCAAGCCATTCCAGGGAATGCTCTTTTTTACACGGATTAGGGACTGCTGTTCTCATGTTTTGTGGATTATTATTTACAAATGCTATCAGGCATTGTGATAGTATACTGTAAGGACTACCGACACGTCATTATTGTATGACTTGTCTATGGGTTTAAAAAAACGCTAAATAATTTTATTCTAGGTAAAATCAATAATTACCACACAAATTCGAGTAGGATATGATAAAATTTTTATACGGGGGTTGTGAATATTACACCGCTTGGCTATACTTTGTTACAGCGGTTGAGGGCAGAATTGCAATTAAAATAATAATAAACCACAATGCCAAATTAAAGAAGCCTGATTGTCCGCTTCTAAAAACAGCACTACTCTTTAATAGGCACGGATAACAAATCCAAAATAGCCCTTTTGTTGATTCAAGGACGAACTTATGGCATGTTTTTTTAAAATCTTACTCGTTCGGGTAGAAGTTTTACTCTTGAATTGAGAGAAAACATGAAAAATTTCATTTATGGAAAGTATTTTCCAATGTAAATGCTTCCTTTAAGGTCCAGCCGAACTTCAAAAAAGGTTTTTCATAGGTTAGCAACAGTCTTGTATGGCGAAATTCAGTCCAATTGTACCGATTAACCAACTAAATAGCCCTTAGAATAGTGTCGTTGGGCTCATTTAGAGTAATTATATCCGGTATATTGATTTTAGGCTCTATTGTCTTGATATGATCTTGAACCGGGTATTTGCTCGGATCGTACGCACAATAAAAGTCCATTGCATCTTTATAGTAAGGGCTTCTGCTTAGGTATTGAAGCAACCAGTTTTTTGTTGAACAAACCGGAAATGTCTCTGAACCAAGGTATACAATGCCATCACCCAATATTTTAGTTTTTACGCCCATCAGGTTCAATGCTTTTACAAATTTACCATCACATTCAGCCAGCATTATACTGTCTTCAGCACAACAAATTGGATAAATTGCGATGGCAATAAGTTTCCGAAGTAGTTTGGCTCCATCTTTGGCTCGGCTTGAAATTGCAAATCGGCCAACATGCCAGATGCTTTTTCCTCTGGTCTCAAAGAACTCCGGATCAACGTTAAATAGCTTTTGAATTGGTAAGACAATTCCTTTATCCCATTTCGTTACCTTAACAGAGCCTACGATATCTAAGCCATTACGCGCCACGCAAATGATCGAATTCTCGAAAGCGGAAGCATCTTCCGCATGAATGGACCGGACAATTTCAAAATCCTCTTCCGAAAGAACTTTGGAGGTGGTATGCTGTGCATAGTTCTCCCTGACAATGAACTCAGCTAATTTTTCAAGCTGCTTTTTTTAGAAGTGTAAAGCTTAATTTTTTCATAAACAAAAATTTCAGGTAATTATATTAAATACGCGGGCTATTAAGACTTTTTCAGTTATAAATACTGGAAAAATAACCCGTTAGGGTAGTCGAACTACCCAAAAGGGTAGCTTCAAATACGGAAATGGAATAATGTCATATAAAAAAATTACATTTGAATCAATAAACCATTCCTATGCCATATGGATATTTCTGTTCAGGATTTCTTTAAGTCAATGAGGCTCGATAACCCGCCGTCCTTTTCAGACTATGAAAGGATCACGCCTTGTGTTATACAATTTGCCAACGCCCTGTCACAGGTCACCTACAATAGTGTTTATCTGATTGACTATTACAAACAGGGGTTCCTCTATGTTTTTGACAATCCTCTGTTCCTTTGTGGAAAAACGGCAAAACAGGTGCAACAAGCCGGTTATCTCTTTTATTTTAAAAATGTACCTGACGAAGACGTGAAGCTATTGCTAAAAATTAACCAGGTAGGCTTTACTTTCTATAAAAATCTGGCCTTGGAGGACCGGCTCAATTATTCGATCTCTTATGACTTTCGGCTTAAACATTCAAACGGCAGGCTTTTTCCCATAAATCATAAACTTGTGCCGTTAGTCCTGGACAATGCGGGCGGTATCTGGATTGCTTTATGCATTGTATCTGCCTCTTCCAATGCTAAACCGGGAAGTATATTCATCAAGAGCGCAGTAGAGAACAAGCTGCTTGAATATGACATGGCTACTGACAAATGGAACGAGTTCGAGGTAACAAAATTGAATATCCAGGAAAAACAGGTCCTGCTATTATCTGTACAGGGGCTTACAGTAGAGAAAATAGCCGAAAAACTATTTCTTTCAAAAGACACCATTAAGTTTTATAGAAAAAATTTGCTGAAAAAACTAAATGCATCTAATATTTCTGAAGCAATAATAACTGCAGAGAATTTCGGAATCATTTAGATCAACCTGCTGTCAGGAAGTAAAAATCTGGAAATACTTTAACATGTTTACCGGTGGCCAATTTATAAAGTATGTTCGTACATGCCCCTGCAGCCAGCCATGAACCTACAGACAATTGGGGAGGTGATTGCCCTTTGCCGTTCACTTCGTATTGTCTCAGGACGTCAGTAACCCATGATTTTGCGTCACCTGAAATATTTTCAATTAGAAATGCAGCAACTTTCTTTTCAAATCCATCGAATTCGTCAGATATATAAGTAAGCCCGGCGCTATCTGGCGTTATGACAAAAATCATGGTAGCCCATCCAATATTATAGGGATGCAGTACCGGAATACCGAGCTTTTGACACTGTTCATCAAATCGAAATGGTACGTCAGACTTGAAATCCAGGGCATTAATTGCAACGTCATGCCCCTCCAGATAGTTAGCAATATTGTCACTATCAAGGAATATCTCCTCCGATCTTATTTTTGAATTTGGGTTGATGGAAAGGAGTCGATCTCTTAATGAAAGCGATTTCGGGTATTGGATTTGATCAGAAGTATAGTTTTGTCTATTCAGGTTAGAGAGTTCTATTAAATCACCGTCAATAAGTGTTTGACTTTCAAAACCCAATCGCAAAGCACATTCAGCAATATTACTTCCAATGCCGCAACCTGCCAGAAAAACATTATACAACTTTACCCTTTCCTGATCACTTGTGGGTATATAAAACTGGTTCCTTTGGTATAATTCGTTCATAATCTGAATTTTGGTATCACGAAGATATAGAACCAACCCCGAACCTTTTACTACCCGAAAGGGTAATTTTTAACTATGTAGGCGGATGCTTAGGTTAAAACGTCATTCAAACTCTGAAGGGTATTAGGGTATCCGAAATATATTTTGTTAATTATGCAGTCAGGCTAAAATTCAAAGTTACATCAAAGTGCCGTTTTCAACTTTCCGCAACTCCTACCATCCCCACGCCACTTCTGCAACACTTTTCGTGTGGCTTTGATACCATATCTTTTCTATAGCAGACATAAATTCAACATGATAAAGACCCAGAGCTTCGAGAACTTTTTGATGTTCTTCAATTTTTTTCTGATATCTGCCAGCCTCAAATCCAACAATAATCTTTAATGGTACACCCGACTTGCTGCTAACCTCTTCCAAAGAGAGCCCCAATTCTATACGGGCTTCTTTAATAACCCTGGCTGATACTAAAACCAATTCCTTCCTCTCTTCTTTGCTTTTTAGTTTCATAACCCTAAGTTACTGTTAATAGCTTATAGCAAAAAGAGTTAAAAGGGGTGACTTCAAATATCTAAAAATTATTGAAGTTATCCGGACGATTATATTTTCCCAAACCTATCATTTTTAGTTAATTATATATATTATTTGATTTACCTTGCAGAGAAGATCGGTTTTAAACAACCACATAAATATGTTTAAAAAAGTTTACCCGTTACCAGAAAATGTTGTTGCGATAATGGAAAGATTATCAGAAGGATTGCAACAAAGGTTAATCGACCTTTATTACCATGCCACTTTGATAAATCATCTAAAGAATAAGTATGAAGAGATCTCTACCAGAAATCGCAGGAAAATTGGTTGAGTTGATACGCCAAACTGCCGACAGACGAAAAAGAAGAATCAAGGACGTAGACTCTTTTCCTTATGGTGAAGTTCATGAATGCACAAATACCACAATCTCACGAAAATAAACAGATCCAATATTTAATGAGCTTTGATCTAAGTTTCATAAAACACAAAATAGAGGGAATATGAATTTATATCTAATTGGCAACATAAAGAGGATAATGTTTGAATATGATTTAACGCATCCAGAATGGCGAATGAAAAATCGCAACTCTCTTGTCGAAAGCAAGATTAGGAGGATAGTGGCACCATTTGAACTGTAACTTAAATTCTATAGATTTGTAAGTATATCATATAAAATGTCATCTCTTTCCAAACATACTGCCTCTGGTCAAGCATTGGGATATTTTTTTCAACTTGAGAGATCGCTCTCCTGGCTTGCAAAAGCACCGGCTGATTCTATTATTGGAATCGAGACAGAGGATGATGTTGTCGTAAAAATTGCCGATGGTGTGTCTATTTACGAACAAGATAAAAGCTCGGTAACCACTCATCCATTTCTACCTTCAAAAAAAGACTTGTGGAAGACGTTGTTAATATGGGCGGAGGCTATTGAAAATAATGAAATAACATTGGAAAACTCGTACTTTTTTCTTGTTACCAATAAACCGAAAAGCGACTCATTAGCTGGTGTGCTTTCATCGGCTAAAGTAGAAGTAGAAATTGAAAAGGCTTTAGCTTTATTAAAAGAAAAAGGAGCGCAAACTACTGGGAAAGTTAAAGAATTAGTGGATAAACTTTTTAAATACTCTGATACATTGTTAAGTGGGTTAATTAAGAACATTAGTTTTCAGTCGGGAGATACAATATACGGAGATGGATTAATAAAAAAACTTGAAAGCGACTTACAATTAGACATGAAGGCAACCGACCAGAATAGTTCAATTATTCGTGAATTATTAGGGTGGGTATTTGGTCAGGTAGTCAACGCCTGGAGAAACAAAATACCTGCTTTTATTGATCGAAATGCATTTCACCGGGAAAAAATTAATATTATTACCAACTATCGACAATCTGTCATAGATGAATACATTATTGAACTGGGTAAGGTTCCTAAAGCTGACGAACGGGTAGAATGGAATAACAGGTATGTAAAGCAGCTGCAGTTAATTAGGTGCACAAAAGAAGATATACAAACCGCAATTCATCATTATCTCAATTCTGTTTCAAAACGTACACTCTTAGCAAAGCAAGGTTATCTGACAGAAAAACAATTAGAAGAGTTGGACCGCAATCTGAAAGAACACTGGCAAAGCATTTCCCGGTCGAGAAAAATTAGCCATACTTCATTGACTCCCGAAAATCTCGGGCAGCTAATCTATTTTGATACTACAAGTTACGATACAACTGTTGGTAATTATAAACTGAATAGTCATTTTATCACAAAAGGAAGCTATCATTCACTGGCAGACAAACTATCCGTAGGGTGGCATCCAGAATTTGATATTTTGTTGAAAGAAAATACTCCTAAGATGAAAAAGAAGAAAACGAATGCATGAATTTCAAATCATTCAAAATGAGGCCTTAGGCGCTATAGCTATACAGGCGTTTGCTAAAGAATATGCCAAACAATCGGACAATGGTGTCGGACCTGTTTTGCCTTTAATAATGCCAGTACTTCCAATCGTTTTCAATGAACGGGCCTGCGAAATTCTTGGAAAGGTCAGACGAATAACCAACTCCCGCTTTTTAAATACCTTGTCCGATTATCGCGATCTACCAGCAGGCCTGCAAGAACGTATGGTAGATATGGCTGACCAGACATTCAGATCATTAAATTTTGCATTTGCAATGAACATTATTACTTATGACCAAGAGAGTTGTAGGATTATGGCTGTAAAATATCTGAAAAAACTCCCGAAACTTCAATATAAGGATAACCAAATGATCATTTATGGAGCTAAGGTTTTAGGGGGATGGTTTGCCTATTATTCAATTGAAGAGATTTGTATTTCTTTAAATATATATTTTTAATGGATTTCAAAATAAAAAAAATTATCCTTTGGCCTAAGAATGAAATATTTGGAAGAAAGGAAATAGAGTTTGAACTGGATTTAGTAAATGTAATTGTTGGGGATAGCCAGACAGGGAAATCCGCCATCATTCCCATTATTGATTATTGCCTGGGAAGTACAAAATGCACAATTCCTGTTGGCCCTATCCGTAAGACTACAGCTTGGTTTGGAATTTTAGTCGTACATGGCAATACCGAATTGTTATTAGCCAGGCAGGAACCTGGTGCTCAAAAAGCCACAAATCAAATGTTTTTTGAAGAAGGTAAAAATATTGTCATACCAGATACTATTATTGAATCCAACCGATCATCGCAACAAGTCGTAAATAGATTGAATCAGTTGTGCAAGCTACCTTCTTTAGATTTTTCATTAAGTTCAGAAGAAAGCAAAGCTTACGAGGCTGCACCGAGTTTTAAAGATTTTATCGCCTTTTGTTTTCAACCGCAACACATCATTGCAAACCCTTACACACTCTTTTATGAAGCGGATACAATAGAACACAAACTCAAATTGAAAACAATTTTTCCATTAGCACTTGGTTTGATTCAAGCTAATACATTAGAGCTTCAACGAAGGTTAAGTATTTTACAGAATGAGCTCAAAGAAAAAAAAGGTATCTTATTAGATAAGCAAAAGATAAAAAACGCATGGGAAGCAGAGATAAAAGGCAATTATGTACGAGCCCTTGAACTTGGCATTTTAAAAGATGCACCTTTCCCCGAAGAATCATGGAAACTGGAAGACTATGTTGTATATCTACAACAAGTACCAGAGATCATCCAGCGGATGAAGTTCCCACAACTATCTAGTGGTATTACAAATAGAGTGATTAAATACATAATCAAGGTTCAGCAAAATGAAGCCGCTATTTTAAGTGATTTAGAGGAAAAGGCGTTTAGGTTATCTCTATTACAATCATTTCGGGGTGGGTCCACTCAATATGAACTGGCTATAAAAAACCAACATTCCCGTTTGGAACCAATTACTAATGGTTGGTTATCTCACAAATTAAAAAGTAAAATAAATTGTCCTGTTTGTGGTGCTATTGAAAAGACTTCACAAGAAAATTTTCAGAAACTGATTAAAGCTACCGATTCGATTAAGGAAAAAGTTCTTCAGATTAATGAATCAAAAGATATATTAGACAAAGAAATAACAGAAATGGAAAAAGAGATTCAGGAGCTGGAAAAACAATTAAATAGTACACGGGCACAACTTGAATCACTTGGCAGGCAAAATGACCAATTAGAAAAACAGAGAAAATCTGTCGAAGAGTTGTTTCGATATGTGGGACGCATTGAACAGAATTTAAAGAATTTGAACGAAACACGTATAGATGGCAATTTGTTCCAGACAATTGCAGACATTGAATTACAAATTCAAAATCTTCAGGCAGAAATAGGACAATCTAATGATCTGAAATCAAGAGATAGCGTGATGAAACGAATTGGACAGACAATCGTTATTTACAAGAAAATCCTACAGGTAGAAGATGCAGAAAACCCTACTGAAATAGATGAGAAACAGCTCACACTTAAAATAACATCAAGTGATAATAGAGAGGACTATTTGTGGGAAATTGGAAGCGGATCTAACTGGATGGGCTATCACATTTCGGCACTTTTAGCACTTCACGAATATTTCCTTTCGCTCAAAGCAAAGAATCATACTCCCTCATTTATTTTATTCGACCAGCCAAGTCAGGCTTACTTTCCTGATCCTACCTTGTTGGATTCGAAAAATAGTACAAATAAAAGATCAGATGATTTGGAAAGGGTAAAAGCTATCTTCCGAGCATTTTCCGAATTTCTCAAACGCAGTGATAAAAAATGTCAAATTATAGTACTTGAACATGCCAGCAAGGACTACTGGGGTGACGTAGAACTAACAAAACAGGTAGGAGAAAAAAGGTGGATAAAAGACGATGCACTGATTCCAAAAGACTGGATAAATTAATAGCATGATCGAAGTATTTACTTGTTACGCTAGAATTAGCCTGGATTCAAATGATTTTACAAAAATTATAAAAGGCATAAATGATACTGGGTGTAAATCTGTGGTCTGGCAATCGAAATTAGCCATGCTATCTGCAGCAGGTATAACATCCTTGGATAAAGACATACTCGATTGGATCAGTTATTATAGTTTAAACCAGAATAGCACATTCATCTACCGGGGAGACCTATTTGTTGAGAATAATGACATTGTTTACATTATAAATAGAGGATCTGCTTTTTCCGATAATGACAATAAAGTAGAAATTGGAGTTATTACTTCATTTCCCGAAAATGCTGATCTGCTTTTAAAAAAATATGCAAATGCATTTGTAGGTTCTTTAAAGAAAAATATCGATGGACGTCGTGTAAGGCACATGACCCTGAAATGGTACCTATCTTCCAAAAATGAGAAAATAGATACTCATGTTTCTTATTACAAAAGTTTTACCTATCCACTATTCGATGGTGTTGAATTGCAGGCAGCACAATGCTTGACCGAAGTTCAAAACAGAGAATTAGTTAGATCTATTTCTGAAGCAGGTTTATTGCGACGGGCAGATATCAAAGGAGATAACAAAGATGTCACTTTAAACTTAATTGAAAAGCTTATTAGCAATGGTATAGCTGAATTAAGATATATTATCACCTGCCGTAAGAAATCTATATTAATTGGCGCTATTCAATCAAAGGAAGAGCTAACATCGCACCATCATAATACTTTAACTTGTCCACATTGTAGCAGAAAATTTGCAGATGAGCTTGTTCAGGAAAGCTATGTTTTAAGTGGCCTTGGTAGAAAAATGATTGAGAGAAGCCACTGGATGACAATTCTTCTCACAAATGTACTAATGGAAAATGGAATACAAAAGGAATGTATCATTTGGAATCTAACTGAGGATAGCGAAGAGGTAGACTGCGTTGTTCAATTTAAGGATCAAGTATGGGTTTTTGAACTAAAAGATAGAAATTTTGAGGCTGGAGATGCACATGCCTTAATTTATCGGGGATTAAAATTTAAAGCCCAAAAGACAATTATTTTCGTAACTGGGAAAGTAAGCAAAGGGGCTAAAAAAGTTATAGAAGATATTTCTGGTGAAAGAGCTTTTTCTTCATCAGGCAAGTATCGGCACCCACTTTATATTGAGGGAATAGGTAATCTTAAAGATGCAGTTTCGAAGTTAGTCAAGAATGAAACTTTGCAAAAAATCAAAAGTAAGAAA
>CAKUWM010000076.1 GCA_934699305.1 uncultured Saprospiraceae bacterium
GTATAGTGCTGATTACGAGTCACAATTCGATTCCACATTTGTCTTAGGCCGAATTTGGATTGAACATTATCTGGATAAACTACAAATAAATACAATGGATAATCCAAAACTATTTCATTCCATGGCCGACAAAAACCAAAACATCTTGCCCTTGGATGGGGAGGTGTATTATTACGGCATAATTTTAGATGAAAAAGATGCTGATAAATGGTTTGATATTCTTTTGAAAGATATCGAGTGGCGAAATGATGAGGCCTTTATGTTTGGTAAAAGGATTACGACCAAAAGAAAGGTAGCATGGTATGCCGATCTCCCTTATACCTATACATATTCCAATGTAACAAAATCGGCTTTACCCTGGACGGATAGCCTTTTAAAACTAAAAAATATAGCCGAGACAACTACCGATGAAACTTACAATTCTTGCTTGCTTAACTTATATCACAACAACAATGAAGGTATGGCATGGCACAGCGATGGAGAACCGGATTTAAAAAAGAGAGGCGCTATTGCATCAATAACACTCGGTGCAGAAAGAAAATTCGCCTTCAAGCACAAATCATCCGGGATAACAACCAATCTTTTACTCGAACACGGCAGCCTTCTACTTATGACCGGTACAACACAGGAAAACTGGCTTCATCGACTGCCCACATCCCAAAAAACGTGTGGAAGCCGAATAAATCTCACCTTCAGAACTATCATTTCCTAAAATTCTAAAAACGACAATGAGGCTTTTCAGTAACATGGAAGGTAAAACTTATCCCGATAAATAATTAGACCTTATTTGAAAAAATAAAAATTATTTTAGTTAAATCTTAAAAATTGTATCGCCAAAACCACACCAAAGCCCACTTTTCATCGTTTCAAGTAATGTCATTTGATAATAAAAGTATTTTCAAATGTCGCTTTAACATCAGAATGTTATGTCAGTAGCCAATAAAAATCTAAATTTGCCCCTCAAAATTAAGACTTTCATATGTCTGAAATTCAATAATTTGAATAATGATATATATACTTCGTTACAACACAATGAATATAATGCGTTTAAACATTAACCATTTTTCTATATTAGCCCTTTTCGTTTTCTCCTTTTCATTTCAAAACGGTGTTATGGGTCAATCTGACAACAAGAACATGTTTGAAATAGGCTCATTAACTGTAGTCGGGGCTAAATTTAGTGATGAAAATGCCATCAAAACTATTTCAGGATTAAGAGTGGGTGATGTCATTCAGGTTCCGGGACCTAAGATCACCCGCGCAGTAAAATCCCTCATTAATTTAAAATTATTTACCAATGTTGAAATTATCCAGGAAAAAATCATCGGCGAAGTAATTTTCCTTCAAATTAAAGTCGAAGAACGTCCCCGCCTTATCGGTTGGTCTTTCTCCGGCATTAAAAAATCGTATCACGAAGACTTGAACAAAAAAATCCAACCTTTTATGTTGAAAGGTGGAATTATTACGGATAACAACAAAAATAACGCTGTCAACGCTATCAAAAATTTCTTCATTGACAAAGGGTATTTGGATGCACAAGCGACAATAAGAGAAACCGGATTTGACACCACGCTCAATCAAGTCAGACTTGTGTTTAATGTAGATCGAGGTAAAAGAATTAAAATTCAAAATGTCACATTCTCCGGCAACGACAATGCCAAATCGTCTAAACTACGGAAAAAATTAGATGATACCAAGGTAAAGCGCAGACTTTTTGCTTCTTCTAAATTTATTCGTCCTAAATACAATGAAGACAAGCAAGAGCTCATTACTTATTACAACACATTGGGATATCGCGACGCTAAGATTATCTCCGATTCAATATGGAGAGAAAAGGACGGCGACCTTAGGATACATATAAACCTCCAGGAAGGCAATAAATACTACTACAGAGATATCTCCTTCAAAGGAAATACACTCTACACAGAAGAACAATTAAAAAATCGCCTTGGCATTAATATGGGCGATACATATAACCAACAGAAAATGGAAAACCGCCTTCGGTTCAGTATGGATGGTACCGATGTGAGTTCACTTTATTTGGATGACGGGTATCTCGCCTTTAACGCCGACCCGGTTGAATCCGCCATTTACAAAGATTCCATCGATCTGGAAATTCGAGTATTTGAAGGTCCACAATTTGTCATTGACAAAGTCGTCATCAAAGGCAATGACCGCACCAATGAAAATGTCATCCGACGAGAACTAAGAACCCGACCGGGTGCCAAGTTTAGTCGTAGCGATTTAATCCGCTCCCAGCGTGAAATCATCAATCTCGGTTATTTCAATCAAGAAAATATTGGCATCAATACACCTGTAAATCAAAAAGCCGGCACCGTCGATATTGAATACACCGTAGAAGAAAAACCCAATGATCAATTGGAACTATCTGCCGGTTACGGCGGTTTCCAAGGCCTCATCGGCACACTCGGTGTCAGCTTCAACAACTTCTCTGTCAGAAATATTACTAAAAAAGAATCGTGGCATCCACTCCCTCAAGGCGATGGTCAGAAACTATCCCTCAGAGCTCAGACCAATGGCCGGTTCTTCCAATCATACAATGCTTCCTTTACAGAACCATGGCTGGGAGGTAAAAAACCGACTTCTTTTACCGTTGGTGGATTTTATACCAGATATTCCAATATTGACGCGCAATATAGAAGTATCGGATATTATAGTATCGTGTCCGGAACTGTCGGTATGGGGACAAGACTAAAATGGCCTGATGACAACTTCTTAGTCAATGCATCCCTCAACTTCCAACAAAACAAATTAAATGAATACCCCGGATTATTTACTGTTGCCAATGGTACATTCAACAACCTCAACCTGAGATTGACCCTTGCCCGGACAACAGTCGCTGATCCAATCTTCCCGCGAGAAGGTTCGAAAATATCGCTAACAGGTCAGTTTACTCCACCATTTTCTCTTATCAATGGCAAAACAGCAGCGGACTATGCCGACCTTCCATTAGAAAAACGATTCCACTGGTTAGAATACCACAAGTGGCGCTTGGATATGGAATTTTACAAATCCATTATCGGAAAGCTCGTACTTAAAGTCTCCAACAAAACGGGTATGATCAGTTATTACAATAGCTATGTCGGACTGTCGCCTTTCGAGCGGTTTGAATTGGGCGGAGATGGTCTTTCAAACCAATATGTTGGAATCGTGGGTAAAGACATCATATCCTTGAGAGGTTATACCGTAGAACAAGTAAGAGCCGACAATAAAGTCACCAGTGATGGAGCTGCCGTATTTACCAAGATTTCCATGGAATTGCGCTATCCGATTTCCCTCAATCCTTCCTCTTCGATTTATGTTCTCGGATTTGTCGATGGTGGAAATGCATGTAATAAGATAAAAGATTATCGTCCATTTGACTTAAAAAGGTCTGCCGGATTAGGATTAAGGGTATTTTTACCGATGTTTGGTATCCTTGGATTTGACTACGGATTTGGCTTTGACAAGAGCGACTTAATACAAAGCAATGCCAAGTGGACTCAATTTGGTAAGTTTAGCTTTGTCCTTGGATTTGAACCGGATTAAGTACTATTAAAAAAAGAGGTTCTAAACGATATAATATCTCTTTTTATCGGTTATATATTGTTAGGCTTTACCTTGGAAAGCTATATTTCCGCGTGCATTTTATCAAAACTCGTGTTGTCCTCTTATTATCACTTTACCCCACAATCCGTATGAGACAAATGAGGAATGTGGGTTAAAAACTAAGTGTTGTCTTTAAAAAGATCTATCATTTTTCACATTTTTAATAAAATTAGATACTTATATATTAAATATTTATTACATTTGCTTTGCATTGAGATATAATACGAAATGTAAAAAGTTATCTTTGCTATAAAGTTTATTAAGTTAAAATGAAACAAAGTCGGAAATATGTTAAAGATATTAATAGCCGATGACCATTTTGCTGTCAGGGTTGGGTTAGAGATGCTGGTTCAGGATGTAATCGAAGAGGAAAAATCCATCGACTTTGCAGCCGATGGAACAGAGTTGTTAGAAATGCTGAGTAATAAATTTTATGACGTATTGTTGACAGACCTCAACATGCCAGGAATAGAAGGCATCCCGCTGCTTCAAAAAATCCGAAACCTCAGCCCACACACCCGTATTCTTGTCATCAGTGTCAATTCAGAGGAATTTTATTCTGTCAAGGTACATGAATTAGGGGGCTTCGGCTTTGTACACAAAGGGTCAAGTGACGCCGATCTCAAAGAGGCAATTTTTGCAGTATGCAATGGCGAGATATACTTGTCTGATCATCAACAAAAATTAATAAATGAGCAGAATGACCACCCTTTTGTTAATCTTTCTAAAAGGGAATTAGAAGTATTGAACCTATTATTTAATGGGTACGGAGTGCTTGAAATATCCAATCAATTAAATATAGGTCAGACCACGGCAAGTACTTTTAAGTCCAGAATACTGAAAAAAACATCCTCTACATCTGTTGTTGAATTAATCAAATTGGCTGAGAAGTATGGCTTTATTCCCGATTCAGCCACGCAATAATATTGGTTAATAACAAAAGTATTAAATCAAATTCCGATAATAACAAAGCTCTTATTCTCATTTCTATCAAATTAGCCTTTGGAGTAGTAACCAAAATAAAATATTACAATTCCATTATTTAACAAATATTTAGTACAAAAAGTATTTTTATCTAAATACAAACTTCTGTCTTATCGGAATTTATTTTTACCTTTGCGTTTCTCATTTTTGTTTAAAATTAATTATACAACAACTCATGGTAAACAAATTTTTACAATTATTATTTGCAGTTTTTATTTGTGCTTCTGTGCAAGCGCAAGTGACTTACTCAGACGACTTTGAAGCCTATAATGCCGGCTCAACAGTTGTTACCAACAATTCAACGAATTGGCGCACTTGGGGCTCAACAACAGGTGGAGCAGCGGATGACGCTTTCATCACTGAAGAAGCAGCAGCCAGTGGCACCAAAAGTATCAAGATTGAAGCCACTGTAGCCGATGGGGGACCGGAAGACCTCATATTGAAACTAAATAATGCCAATGTAAATAAGGGTTTGGTAGATGTTAGCTTTAATTTATTAGTGGTCAAAGGAAAATCAGGTTATTTCAACTTTCAATCGACTACCACACCGGGAACCGGATGGGCTATGGAATTTTTTATCAATAACGATGGAACAATTGATGTTTCCTCCAATTCTAAAGTATTCTCCAACCAATTGACCTATACACCTGACAAATGGTTCAATTTCAGAGCAGTCATCGATGCAACCAACAATCTTTGGCAAATCTATATAGATGGTGAATGTAAAGCTACCTATCGTAGTGGCTTAGCATCTATTGCTTCAATAGACTTTTTTGCTGCCAGTGGAAGCAAGTACTACATTGATGACGTTGTATTAAACACCGATCCGGCCGCTAATACTGATTTTGAAGGCGTTGAAGCTGGTCTTATGAACTTCAATGCAACTCAAGGCATTCAAATTGCCGGTACAAGCATCAAGACAAGTGTTTTACTTTATAATGTAGGTAAAGACACTATCACTAGCATTGAATATACGCTTACCGGAAATAGTGGAAATGATACAGAGGTATTAGCCGGTTTAAATATTGCTCCTAAAAAATCATTTACCATTGATATCCCCAATGACGTAACACTTGCCGATGGTAATAATTCTATTACTTTAACTTTGAACAAAGTCAATGGCAAAGATGACGAATTAACATGTAACAACACTGTTGAAGCATCATTTAGCGCTGTAAAACCTGCCGACCATCGCAAAGTCTTACTTGAAGAAGGTACAGGTACATGGTGCGGCTGGTGTCCACGTGGAGCTGTATTTTTAAAAGCTATTTCGCCTGCTTATGACGATTACATGATTCCAATAGCTGTTCACAACGGTGACCCAATGGTTGTTAAAACCTATGACAACGAAGTTACATCATTCAATGGCTTTACCGGCTTCCCGGGCATGATCGTAGATCGTCGAGTTGTAGTAGATCCTTCTGCTGCTCTTGCTCCCGGATTAAATTATTTAAGAGAAATTCCGGACGCTACCCTTTCAATAGGTGCTAAAGAACCGGATGCTGACGGTAATATGGAAATCTCAGTGAGCGTTGACTACCTTCAAGCTACCACAAAGGGCTATAGCATGATACTCACCATTGTTGAAGATCAGGTAAAAGGTACAACAGCACAATACAATCAAGCAAACTACTACTCAGGTGGCAATAGTGGTGCAATGGGAGGTTATGAAAACCTACCAAATCCTGTTCCGGCAGCACAGATGATATATGAGCACGTTGCTCGTACTCATGACCATGCAGTTAAAAATATGAATGCCGCAGCAGTAGGAGACAAAGTCGTTAAAAACTATACTGTTAAATTGGATCCAACCTGGAAAAAAGACGATATCAAAATCGTTGCAGTTTTATTAAACAGTAGCAACCAGGTATCTAACGCAAATGATGAATCCATCGAAGATGCTGTAGAGAATGGATTTGTAACTTCTGCAACAGAAAAAATATTGGTTAACACAAACATCAATGTCTATCCTAATCCAACAGGCGATCAGACTTCTGTTTCTTTGAATGTTCAGAATCCTTCAAACGTTTCTGCTTCACTAATCGATGCTCTTGGAAGAGTTGTTTTAACCAAAGACTTTGGCAAGCAGCAAGGAACAGTTAGAATGAACTTAGATGTTAAAGGTTTTGCTCCAGGTGCATATACCGTTTTAGTACGCACACAAGATGGTATTGCTACAAGCAAGTTGATCATCAAGTAAATTTAAAATACATTTTTCAGAAGGCCGTGAATTTAAGTTCATGGCCTTTTTTATTTTGATTCATTACCTTCATTTTAATCACATAGCCTGAAATATATATTATACGAAAATGATTTTTATAATAGGCCGAAAATTAGAAGTATTCATGAAAAGTCGGGATTTCTTCAACCCGCATTCATCATTAAAGGTTTTGAAAAACCATATACTGCTGATTATGAGGACGTCCCGATGTACGAATTATTAATTGATTCAGCATTTTTTAATGCGAAAAGTGGGTTCAAAGCAAAGTGTTGCCTTTAAAAACAATTCGGGATAAATTTAAACCAGATTGCACTTCGGTTTATGTCAAAACAGGAAATAGTACATATAATCTATGATACTCGAAACATTTATCCAGCACTATTGGTAAATTCCACGATGAAGACAGAAATGCGAGAACGGATGTTTTTATACAGTCATATTTTCTTGCATAAAATTTCAAATTCATGCTATAGGTTTATGTTTAAACCAATAATTTCTTTTTAAAAAGAGCAAATAAATAATGAAAAGAAGGGTCACTATAATTGCTTTAACTGATTGATAGACTTCAATTAAACAAAAATTTGGCCATCAAATTAAAATATACTTTGCAAAAAATCAGCTAAATCCCAAAATATATTATCTCTTAAACAATAAATAATATTGGTTAATTTTTAACTTTACCGAATTAAAACTCATATTTACTTGAAATATTAGATTAAAATTACACTTAATTATAACGGATGAGTATTTTTATAAAGAAGTCGATAACAGGATTATTGCAAGAAGCCAGTGAGACAGGCAGCCATACTTTAAAAAGAACATTGGACGCCAAAGCTTTGATAGCTCTTGGAATTGGCGCCATAATCGGTGCGGGCTTATTTTCTATAACAGGTTTAGCGGCAGCCAATAATGCCGGACCCGCCATCACTATTTCCTTTGTAGTAGCCGCCATGGGATGTGCTTTTGCGGGGTTATGTTATGCCGAGTTCGCGTCTATGATTCCGGTTGCAGGTAGTGCCTATACTTATAGTTATGCCACAATGGGAGAATTTATCGCATGGATTATTGGCTGGGATCTTGTATTGGAATATGCAGTAGGTTCTGCGACAGTAGCCATCAGTTGGAGTCGTTATTTTGTCAAGTTTTTTGAGGGCTTTGGATATCATCTAAGTCCCGAATGGACAGCCGGCCCTTGGGAAGGTGGCATTATCAATCTTCCTGCAGTATCTATTGTCGTATTGATGAGTTTGTTGTTAATGAGGGGAACGAAAGAATCAGCAATTGTCAATGACATCATCGTCTTACTAAAAGTATCAGTCGTCTTGATATTTATATTCCTGGGATGGAAATATATCAACGAAGCCAATTACGTACCTTATATTCCGGAAAATACCGGAAAATTTGGTGAATTTGGATTTAGTGGTGTAATTAGAGCCGCCGCCATAGTCTTCTTCGCTTACATAGGATTCGATGCAGTGAGTACGGCTGCACAAGAAGCTAAAAACCCAAAAAAGGATATGCCGATAGGTATTCTAGGATCCTTGGTAATATGTACAATTTTATATATCCTATTTGCTTATGTCATGACAGGTGTAGCTAATTACAAAAGCTTTGCCGGTCAAGACGGTATAGCTCCTGTCGCGCACGCAATCAGCATGATGGGATCACCTGACAGCCAAGGCGTAATACAGCCGGACTATCCATGGTTAAACAGAGCCATTGTCGTTGCTATCCTCGGTGGATATTCATCGGTTATCATGGTTATGTTGATGGGTCAATCCAGGGTCTTCTATAGCATGAGTAAAGATGGATTGATTCCTAAAGTATTCTCTTCCATACACCCTATTTTCCAGACACCTTCCAAAAATAACATGATCTTTATGTTATTTGTCAGCTTGTTTGCTGCTTTTGTTCCGGCGGGAGTAGTCGGTGAAATGACAAGTATTGGAACCCTATTTGCATTTATTTTAGTTTGTGCAGGGATATGGGTGATGAGAGTAAAGATGCCTGAAGTGCCACGTTCTTTCAAGACCCCATTAGTTCCTTTAGTGCCTATTTTAGGCATCATAACTTGCTTATTTATGATGGTTTTCTTGCCGGTTGACACATGGATCAGGCTTATTGTATGGATGCTCATCGGTCTTGACATTTACTTGTCTTATGGAATGAAACACAGTATTCTTAATGAAGATTCAGGACTGCGAAAAGGTCACAGAATAGTCATATTTGGCGGTATTGCTCTTTCCTTCCTTTTAGTAATCACCGGATTTATACATCAAAATGTTGTAGGCTGGGATGCTGATAGGACTTTATTCTGGGTAGCCATGGTACTTGCTATCGTCCATTTTATTTATTATATAATTAAACTAATGAAAGATAAAGAATAACCTTTTTTATTTAGAATATTATAAAAATAACCGAGAGTGTGTGCTCTCGGTTATTTTTTTTCTGTTATAATCCCAATTCCTCTTAAACCTGAATTCAACAACAAAGGTTGCAAATCGTATAGTGCTGATTATGAGGGACGTTCCGATGTACGAAGTCGTTTTAATGCTTCCTTTAAACCATTGATTACGAGTTGTAAATCGATTCCGCATTTGTCCAATGTGGAATTTGGGTTTAAGAAATTCAATTACTTTGCCTGTTCTTAAATATTTTATTAATCAGAAACATTATCTTCAATAATAGCCTGTAAGCTTTGAGTCAATAGAGACTTCATAATTACTAAATAATTCAACCTATACTTACTTTGGTTTATTTCTAATGCCATTGCAGCGTTATTTAGAATTTCCTACTATTTATATTGAACATTCATTAATAATTTTGTCATGATGAACTATTTTTTACTTTTGATATTTTCGTTGACCAACCACAATGAAAGCGGATTGCAATATTTTAACAATCAATATCTTGCTTCTATAAAAAGTACAGAAAATCTTGCTTCCCACAGTTTGAACCATTCATCTCTATCTCAACCATGGACAGATTTAACCCTGACAACCCAAGAGGAATGTGACCTATCAGATCTTACCCTCATCAAATTAGATTGCAATGACAACAATCAATTTAAAGTAGTTATAAATTTTGCTCATCAAAATACAACAAGTCAATTTAAACTGTATATCAACAATGAGTATAAAGGAACATTCCCTTACAGCCAACTTCCTGTTACCACAGATTACCTCAATGGTCAAACCAATGACAATTATCACTTCTTGATAAAAGATGCAGAATTACCAAATTGTGCCATTGATGGAAATATCTCTGCTCCGTATTGCCAAGGTGAATGTCACCTCTACGACATGACGTACGAGCAGTCAGACTGCGACTCTACCGGTCACTTCTACATGTGGCTCAACTGCAACCACGACAACACCAGCGACTTCTTCAACCTGTATATCGACGGCGGCCTGATAGG
>CAKUWM010000077.1 GCA_934699305.1 uncultured Saprospiraceae bacterium
GACTTGACCTATAGCCAGATACTCTTTGATATGGTTTTTTTCCATTAGTGGTATTCCAATAAAGTCTGTTCCGCTTCAAAACCAATATCGGCTTTTTCTTTCCATGGCTTATCAGATTGATTGATGCGTTGTGTTGTAAAAAAAGCCTGAGACTTGGATATCATGCCTATATCTTTGGCATACCTTCGCTTGGAAGATTTATACAAAATAATATTGTCATCCGGTAAAACATCGACGATATCGATTACCTGATGCTCTTTTCCGTCAAATGTTTGGGTCGTAAACTGTTCTATATAAGAATCTGACCAATCCTTAAACAATTGAATTGTTTTTCCTTTTATCAAATAACTTGCATTAGGATCAATTAATATCCGTGGATCCCAATTGGTATTCTGACTAATCGGGAAAATTAAGTCGATTAGAGGAGTGTTCTCTTCCGTTCGTATGAGGGAGGATGACGTACGTGTCAAGCTATAAACCCTGAGAGTTGTCCACCCTTGATTGGGCAGTTGCTTCTCTTTCAGGCAGCGATATACAAGGAGATTGCTTTCATCCCGAAAGGTGTCAATCAGCGTCTCACGATAGATGCCTTTAACATTTTCTATTTCAATTTGGCCTAAATTGTCGAAGTAATAGGTCGAGTCTATACTATAAGTCCAACTATTTCCGATTTGAAGAGGATAATAACGATAAGAGTCGATTAATTTCTCCTGATACCTTTGTGATGCATCTTTGTCAAGCTCCTTAGTGCAAGCCGCTATACCCATGGTAAAGCACGTACTTAATATCAGATATTTACAAAGTCTCAACATGTCCTCAATTGTATAAATCAAATTGATTTTAGTTTCAAAAGTAATATAAATGAATCAAATGTACCGACTTTGATAAGGAAAAAGCTTCCAAAGGTGGATATTATTCAATCTGATGTTCTTTAAAATCAGTAAATGCCGACTCAATGTATTTGTGCACTTCTTCAATGTTGGAAAACTGTTCGAAGAGCTCGGTGACCTTTTTAGATTTTCGGTGTGGATCAGTTTGGACAAAGTTGACAACATCATCCGCTGTAATTTTTTCGCCACTAAGGATAATTAAGCGTTCGATGACGTTTCTTAGTTCCCTGATATTCCCGGTCCAATTGTATTTTTCAAGGACAGTATATGCTTCAGGAGTGACAACCTTTGCCGGAATGCCGTATTCCGAACAGATAATTTTAATAAAGTAATCACCCAATATCCGGATGTCACTTAGCCTTTCTGAAAGTGAGGGCACTCTGATAATGATAACCGCTAATCTATGATATAAGTCTTCTCTAAACCGTTTGGATTCTATTTCCTTTAAAAGATCTTTGTTGGTCGCTGCAATCACTCTGACATCGACTTGGATATCCTTTTCTCCACCAACCCTTGTGATGCGTTTTTCCTGAAGTGCTCGTAATACTTTGGCTTGTGCTTCTAAGCTCATGTCGCCTATTTCGTCTAAGAAGAGCGTGGCGCCATTGGCTTGTTCAAATTTTCCGATACGTTGTTTGACGGCGGAGGTGAAAGCGCCTTTTTCATGTCCAAAAAGTTCACTCTCTATGAGTTCAGATGGTATAGCAGCACAATTGACTTCGATGAGTGGATTGTTCTTTCTATTGCTTTTGGCGTGAATAAGCTTGGCAACCAATTCTTTGCCGGTGCCATTGCCGCCGGTGATTAAGACTCTAGCTTCAGTTGGTGCAACACGGTCGATGGTTTCATGAATCTTTGCAATTGCCGGTGAATTACCGATCATTTCAGGCAACTTGCACTTTGCGACTTTATGTTGTAGGACTTTAGTCGTCTGGACGAGACAGTTTTTATCGATAGCGTTTCGGATAGTGATTAGGAGACGATTTAAATCCGGTGGTTTTGAGACGAAGTCAAATGCACCTTTTTTAACGGCATCTACAGCCGTATCAATGTTGGCATGGCCTGATATCATAATGACGGGAGTGTCGGGTGCCATTTCATTGATTTTCTCGAAAGCTTCAATCCCATCCATTCGAGGCATTTTGATATCTAATAATATGACATCAAATTTTCTTTTGCTTACTGTTTCTATGGCTTCTATGCCATCACAGGCCTCGATAACTTCATATTTTTCAAAGGTAAGAATTTCTTTTAAGGTTCGACGAATACTACTTTCATCATCTATAAGTAAGATACTTGCCATGTTCTATAGGTTTTATCAAAAGGATGAACAATGAACTGCAAATATAGAACCCACTTATCACATTACAAAATTATTTAATACGTAATTTAATTAAATACAATCTAATAAATTATAAAAAAATTAATATGTCAACAAAAAATTGATATTACGCCATGGTAAATGCCGAAAAGGCTTTTTAAATGGACGAATAGTTGATATTGTATATGGAGCTATAATTAAGAATAAAGACGGGTTATCCATTATTCTAACTAGTATGAGATCAAGGAGCAATGTGTAAGCCCTTGTTAAATTTATATAAATATGAATTATTTTAGTAATACGAGTAAATTTGTTTTTATATTTGTAGAAGATTATCAGTGAAACATCCAAATGAGGATTTTCATATATTTAAAACAATTAAAAGATAAAAAAACATGAAAAAAATTATCAGTACATTAGCTATTATTTTTGTTTTTTCTGCCGTAATGCAAGCACAAAGCGACTACAAAAGTGCCATAGGGCTTAGGTTTGGAAGTGGTTATTATGACTTGGTATCGGCCTCTTATAAGACATTTATTTCAGATCCCGGAGCCATAGAATTAAATGCGGGTTTCCGTTCTTATGGTATTATTGGATTTAGTTGGTTCAATATGTCTGTTGCGGGTTCATACCAATATCATTTTGATATAGCGCCGGTTGATGGTTTGAAATGGTTTGTGGGAGGTGGAGCAATTGCTTCATTTTCTTCTTCTTCGTATGATTATTATCGCGGATTTGGTTTGGGTATATTTGCTGCCGGAGGTGTGGATTATAAATTTGCCAATATTCCATTGAATTTGACAGCGGATATTAGACCGACTATTGGAGTTATAGAACCGTTTGATTATTACAATCGATTTTTTGTCAATGGAGGTTTTGCAGCGCGATATACGTTCTAAACCAATTTGACCCATATTCTTTAGTTAAAAATATAAAATCGATAAAGAATTTGTAATCTGCAATATAAGATTTTTCAAATCCATTACTGCTGAATTCAGGTTTAAAGTAAAAAAGAGAGCCGGGCTAATTATATCAGCCCGGCTCCTTTATTTCTAAACTATATGAGGAGAGTTTTTAATTTATTGTCTTTTGTGGTTTTTCCACCAAATAAATCCGATAGTGCCGACGACTAAGTAAGGTACAACAAGCATATATAATATACCCGCGTTGAGTCCTTTTCCGGCGCTTCCACCATTTTTTAAGTTGGATTCGGCTGCCATACGACACATGGGACATTGTGCCATGATATCAGACGAACTTAATGCAATTATTATGCCTATGAAGAGTATGGGTATTATATATTTACGAACAGACACGTTTATTATTTTTTACAAAGTTAAAAGAAATGTAAGAATAAAATAGTGTGGACTATTTATTTTTATACAATTAATACGGCTAAGGAAGTTTTAAAAAGACCTATGACGTGAAAATACAAGTTTAACCCGAATTCCTCATGAAGACAATATTTTTGCCTATAAGAGGATTGTGGGTTAAATAAAAGTCATATTATTATTAATTCATTTCAACCTGATAATCAAATCCACAACCTGTGACAACATCAATTAATAATTGGTTGATAACGACTTTTAATGTGGATTCCATGCGTATTTGAATTTGAGATTCTTTATCTACGAACATTACGTTTAACTGTTGATTTCCGGGTTGTTCAACGACAAAGTCCGTGAGCCGTTTTAATACAGTATCAGTCAGGTTATCGACAGAAACCTTTAAGGTTATCGACTTAAAGTACAGATCACCGATTGTTTCCAACAGCTTTATGTCAGTGACAAAAAATTCAGGCAGTGCATTTTTATACTTTGAATCGAAGATACCTTGTATAAACAATTTATTTCCTTCATAAATAAAGGACTTTGACTTATGATATAATTCTTTACTAACAAACATTGTAGCGCTGCCGTTAAAGTCATTAAGTTCAAATCTACAATAGGGGGCTCCACTTTTATTATATCCATGATACACAGAGGAAACTATACCCGCTGTAAAAATTTTCTTACCGGGTGTATGTAAATTTTCTATTTCAGATAGTTGACAATTGCACAATTTAGTGAGTTCTATTTTATATGGATCTAAAGGGTGACCACTGGCATACAGTCCTATGACTTCTTTTTCCTTTTCAAGTTTATAGTTTAGTGACCATTCCGGATATACCGGTGGCTGGGGCGTTGGCACAATTTGATCCATATCATCCCCAAAAAGGCTCATTGTATTGCCTTCTTGAATATTTTTGACGGCTGAGGCATAGCGTATCAGCTGTTCTATGAAGGTTGTATCATTGTTGTATATGCATACATAAGCTTCTCTGGCTATTCCGAAGTTGTCTAAGGCTCCGCTATATACAAGACTTTCCATGGTTTTTTTGTTGATAGATCGACTGTTGACGCGTTTTACAAAGTCATAAATATCAACAAATGGCTCATCTCCCCTTGAGTCTAATATGTCCTGTGATGGACCTTCTCCAATCCCTTTTATAGCGCTTAAACCAAACCGTATGTCGCCCTTTTTATTGACAGCAAAAGTGATTTTACTTTCATTTACATCGGGGCCAAGGACACTGATTCCACCGGCTTTACATTGATCAATATATTGAGTGATTTTTTCGATATTGATTTGGTGCTTTAAGTTGGCAGCCATAAATTCCGGAAAGAATTTAGCTTTCAAGTATGCCGTTTGATAGGCGACAAAGGCATAGCAGGTAGAATGTGATTTATTAAAAGCATACGAAGCAAAGGCTTCCCAGTCCGTCCATACTTTAGCTGCTTTTTGAGGATTGATATTTTTAGCGTTAATTCCATTCATAAATTTGCCTTTGAGCGAGTCCAAAGTTTTTCGATCTTTTTTGCCCATCGCCTTTCGGAGGACGTCGGCGTCGCCCTTAGAAAAACCTGCCAAATGCTGTGACAATAGCATGACTTGTTCCTGATAGACAGTGATGCCAAACGTTTCTTTCAATATTTCCTCCATTTCCGGAATATCATACACCACTTCTTCCTGCCCATGCTTACGCTTGATATAGGACGGGATATAATCCATCGGTCCCGGACGGTATAGGGCATTCATCGATATTAGGTCTTCAAATCGGTCCGGTTGTAATTCTTTAAGATACTTCCTCATACCGGCACTTTCAAACTGGAATGTCCCAAAGGTGTCGCCACGTTGAAATAACTCGTATGTCTCACGGTTGTCCAATGGAATGGTGTTGATATCAATGTCGAGATTGTGATTTTCTTTGATATATTGCAGACAATCTTTGATAATGCTCAATGTTTTTAATCCCAAAAAATCCATTTTGATGACACCGGCGGATTCGACTACTTTGCCATCGAATTGAGTTACCAAAAGCTCGGAATCTTTCGCTGTGGAAACGGGCAGGATATCCATTAGGTTGTTGGGCGCAATGATGACTCCGGCTGCATGTACGCCTACGTTTCTAACGGAACCTTCCAGTTTCAATGCTACCTGAAGTATTGAGGAACGGGGGTCTTTGGCGTTATTTAGGATTTCTCTTAGATACTCTACCTTCATCATATCATCCTTGTTGAGTTCTTCGACACTTACAAGGCTATTTTCTCCGAAAAGTGGAGCAGTGAGAACCCTATTGAGTGTCAGGTTGAGTTTTTCGGGAAACATCTTGGTGAGCTGATTGGATTGGTCTAAGGGCAGATCCAATACACGGGCAACGTCCTTGATGGAACTTTTAGCCGCCATGGTACCATACGTAATGATTTGTGCGACTTGATTTTTTCCATATTTTTCTATGACGTAATCAATGACCTTTTGCCTGCCTTCGTCGTCAAAGTCGGTATCAATATCCGGCATAGATTTTCGATCCGGATTGAGAAAGCGCTCAAACAACAAGTTGTACTTGATGGGATCAATATTGGTTATTCCGATACAATATGCTACGGCGCTACCGGCTGCCGATCCCCTGCCGGGGCCTACAAATACACCTATATCACGTCCTGCTTTGATGAAGTCAGCGACGATGAGGAAGTAACCGGCAAAGCCCATTGATTGAATAACACTTAGTTCAAAGTCCAATCTTTCCTTTACATCCGGAGTGACGTCTTTATATCTTTCCTTGGCGCCAAGATAAGTTAAGTGATATAGATAATCATCTTGTGAAGCATATTCAGAAGGAATAGTGTAGTGCGGCAGCAAAATGTTTTTGTGAAGGTCCAGAACTTCGACTTTTTCGACTATATCAAGTGTGTTTTCAATGGCTTGTGGAACATCTTGAAATAATCTACTCATTTCATCGGTGTTTTTGAAATAAAACTCATCATTGTAAAAGGCAAATCGGGTACCCCGACCGTCATTTTCATCTACATTAAAATCATCCGCTTTCGGAGTAGATTGCTTTTCGTTGGTATTGACGCACAACAGGATATCATGCGCGTTGCTGTCCTCTCTGTCCACATAATGTGCATCGTTGGAAGCAATCACTTTTAGATTATATTTTTGTGCAAATTTTAATAAAACCTGATTGACTTTTTCTTGATCGGGAATCTTATGTCGCTGTAATTCAATATAATAATCTTCACCAAAGAGTTCTATCCACCATTGTAGCTCAACTTCCGCTTCCTCGATCTTGCCTGCAAGGATAAGTTGTGGGATTATCGCACCGAGACAACAACTTGTAGCTATCAACCCTTCGTGATGCTTTTCTACCAACTCCTTGTCAATACGGGGATATTTGCCGTAAAGGCCTTCAATAAAACCCAATGACGATAGTTTACATAAATTATTGTAGCCAATTTCATTTTTAGCAATCATGAGTTGGTGATACCTTTTATCCTTCAACGACTTGGTAAATTGGCGCTTAAAACGATCTTCTACCAAATAAAACTCGCATCCTACGATGGGCTTGATTACCGGTGCTTCTCCCTTAATGTTGTACTTGCTTGCTTCAGAAACAAACTTAAAAACACCAAACATATTGCCATGATCTGTTATGGCTATACCGGGCATTTTGTCATTAACCGCTTTCTTATAGAGCGATTTGATATCCGAAGCGCCATCCAATAAAGAAAATTGTGTGTGGCAATGTAAATGTGCAAAAGAGGCCATGTCGTTAGCTATAAGATTTTACAATAATACATAAAAGCACAGAATAATCCATCCCTCAAGGGGAAGCATTTCGCTTTTTTATATAAAAATATTGATGATATGTAAAAGTATATAACTCTAAGTCGAGAAAAATAGTTCAGTTAGAATAATTTTTTTGGATATTTATTGCAGATAAATTTTTCAAAAAGCTTTACCTGGTTGAAAAATGTCTTTCACATCGACATTGTGTATTGCGAAGCTACTTAAAATAAATCAAATTCGGGTTACAGCTATGTAGAACAAATGGGCAATAATCCACAGACTTATTCAAATTTTATGTGTTTTGGAAAGAAAAAAGACGGCATACATTAAAGAAAGAGTATAGATGTAAGGACTCATCTCTGAAGAAAACTAACCTAGATATAGTTGTACAAAACTTTAAATTGAGATGAAAGTTATCAAAAATGCTTTTGCATAAATAAGTTAAGGTTTAAAATTGTAAATTTGCCAAACTTACGATTTAAAAAATGAGCAGAATCAAAATAAAGAATTTTGGCCCAATTATAGATGGGAATCAAACCAATGATGGTTGGATTGACATTAAAAAAGTCACCTTGTTTATAGGTAATCAAGGTTCAGGTAAGAGTACTGTTGCAAAAATGATTTCTGCTTTTATGTGGTTAGAAAAAGCACTGATACGAGGTGACATTAAAGCACCTGTTTCTCATCACGATTTTATTGAACTTATTGAATTTCATCGGTTAGAAAACTATTTGCAATCAGAAACACAAGTCGAATATGAGGGAAATACCTACCGTTTAGTTTTATCTAACAATACAACCCCAAAAGGTATTGAAGCAACGAAGTTAAATCAGAAATCTGTTAAGCAGCCTAAAATTATGTATGTTCCTGCAGAGCGTAATTTTTTGAGTTCTATTTCCAACATCAATAAGGTTTCTGACTTAATAATCGGAAGTTTAAAAAATTATTCGATAGAATTTCGCAATGCTCAACTTGCTCATAGAAACAAAGCAATTGATTTACCAATAAACAACACCAAAATTGTTTATGAGCCAAAAGACGATGAAAATTACTTGATATTTAATAACAAACGACTAAAACTTTCTGATGCATCAAGTGGCTTTCATTCTATTGTTCCATTATATTGGGTTACAAAGTATTTAATTGAATTTGTAAAGCAAAGCGAAAAAAAATTGTTAGAATTATTGAGTACAGACCAAACAATTCGCAGGAATAATGAATTGAAAGAATTGAACAAGCAAAAACTTGATGAAAAAACATTACGAGCAAAAGAAAAGAGAATCAATGAAAAATATGTCAGCAAGTATTTTGTAAATATCGTTGAAGAACCTGAACAAAATCTATTTCCAAGTTCTCAAAGACAGTTATTAAACAGCTTATTGGCGTTTAACAATGGCAACAATACGCTCATAATGACAACACATAGCCCTTATTTATTAAATTACATTTCTTTGGCAGTTAAAGCAAACGAATTAAAAGAGAAAATAACAACCAAAGAATTGCAAGACAGATTAGACACTATTGTGCCTATAAACTCTACTGTTAATCCAAAGGAATTAGTTATATATGAATTAGACGAAACAAATGGTTCTGTGAAGGAACTTGGAAATTTTGAAGGCATTCCTTCTGATAAAAATTTTCTAAACATATCTCTTGCTCAAGGCAATCAATTATTCGATTCGTTATTAGAAATTGAGGAAGTTTTATGAGTGTAGAATTTTTTAAAGAAGATTGCAGATATTCAACAAATGAAATGAAATTTGGGTTATATGATGCAGAAAATTCTTCATCTGTTAGAATTAAATTAACAGATGAAGATATTTGGAATGCTACTGTTTTGAATAGTACAGGCAAAAATATTTTAGTTACAGCCATTGTTAACTGCGTTGACATATTCAGACAAAACGGCGAAATGGATAATTGTTGCGATTGTATGCTCACATACGATACTACAATACTGTTTATTGAATTGAAAAACAAAAGAAATTTTTGGCAATCAGAAGGATTGGCTCAGATTGAAAATGTTGTAAAAATTATGATTGCGGAAATTCCTGACTACTATAATAATTTTAAAAAGCGTAAAGCAATAGTGGCAAACAGAAGACACCGATTTCCAGCTTTTCAGGAATCGAATCCAGAACAACGACAACTTTTTTGGTCAAAATATAAAATGAGGATTCAATTTGAAACAGAAATCATTGTAAAATAACAACACCAGTCACCATCAAACAAATTGGCAATAGCGCAGGTGGAGTCTTGTATTGAGCTTTTATACAAGGTTGAACGGTAGTAATTCTACTCAATCCCGATACTTTGGCATGCTAATAGTCGGCGACATCACCAATTTGCAAATCGCCGTTGAACAAACCCTATGTGTATTTGTACCGAAAGGATATTCTGTAATAGTCCAATTGCATAGTCCTAAAAGACTATCATCCCGAAATATCGGGAGCCTTATTTCCTAAATTTTCACAAATTTTCCACCGGTGACGGGCTTTCCATTATCAAAGATGTGATATAGATAGACGCCCGGCTTTTCTCCTCTCATGTCTATTGATATCCTTCCTTGTGACCAGGAGGAAGAGCTTTTTACGGGCCTTCCTTGAGTGTCCAATATTTTTACTTCATAGTTTTGGGCTTTGGCTTCGTCAGTCTCAATAATCAAGTACTGCGATGTAGGATTGCCCTTCACGACGAAGACGGCTTGAAGGAAGGGTGAATGTGATTGGAGAGTAGGAGGTGTCCCATCTGCTTTGTAGCCGATGACAAAGCTTCCGGCATCTGTAAAAGGGTCGGAATTGGCGACATTGTAATAAAAACCGCTGCCAATAAAACTGTTGTCTTCCGTCAGTTCTGCCCACACCGTGAAGAGTCGATAATCGGAATTAACAACAAA
>CAKUWM010000078.1 GCA_934699305.1 uncultured Saprospiraceae bacterium
GCCTTATAGTCCTTGACCTTCAATTGATTATATGCCGACTCTTGTTTACAACCGGTCATAATTGTAAAACATATCAACAATATATAAATCCATTTAAACATAGTACACTATCTTTGCATTTGAAAAATTGATGCGAAATTAAACAGCATTTAATAACATCTAATGTAAAAATCGTAAAAATTTATTGAAAAATATTGATTTATAACAAAACAGCATAACTAACTTTCTACTTAACCTAATAGAAATTTAAACAAAAATTTAAAAGAAATGAATTCAAAATTAATTTTATCATTTGTCATCATTGTGTGTTTATTTCCTCTTGTAGCATTTAGCCAAAGCACTGACAATCTTCGTTTTGGTGCTCAAGTCAGTCCCACTATCTCATGGCTCTCATCCGACCATGCAAAAGTCTTAGGTGGCGGACCGGACTTAGGTTTAAAAATAGGAGCTATCGGAGAATTTGGCTTTGCAGAAAATTATTTTTTCACAGTAGGTCTTGGTTTTGGGTTAGCGCAAGCAGGAAAGCTGCAATTTGCTGAAGGTGGCGACTTATTGCCCAATAGCCTCTTATCCACAGAAGTCCCGGAAGCCATCAGGCACAACTTCCCGGTGGACACTAAGGTTGACTATAGACTCAATTATCTGGAGATCCCGATAGGTCTGAAATTGAGAACCCGTGAATATGGCTACACACGCTATTTTGCTGAAATACCCATTATCACACTAAGCGCCGTTACCAGTGCAAAAGGCAATATAGATGCTGCCAACTTAGATGTTAATAAAGAAAACATAAGAAAAGATGTCAAAGCATTGAATGCCCAATGGGGTCTCGGTGGAGGTATGGAATACTATTTCAGCGAATCCAATGCCTTTACAATCGGAGTTTACTATCATCAAGGATTTTTTGATATTACATCAAAAAGACCGACTAACGATGGTAAAGAAATAAATCACACCATTGCTTTGAAAGTCGGAATTTTATTTTAAACCCGAATAGTTGTGTTAAAGGCAAAGGATTGCCTTTAACACATATTCATATTATAGGCAAAAATATTGTCTTTAAGAGGAATTACATCTAACTAAATCGCAACAAGTTGAATATCAAATATCTGTAAACATATTGATTCGTGACTATTTGAACTTCAACACAACAAACAGTTAGCAATATATTTCTTAAAGACAATATTTTGCCTTTAAGTGGAATTCGGGATTAAGCTACTGCAAACGATAAACAAGAATAGCCAATTTGTTAGTTGTCTGCTCTTCAATCAATTTTCCACTATTCCTCTTTGTATTCTTCTAAAATAACATTAAAAATGTCCCTTACTCCGGATTTTACCATAAACGGAAACATTTGTAGAAAGGTCAATCGCAACTTGGATTAATTAGGGTGTGAATAGTTACTATTTATTTATTACAATTGAATTAACAACAACGTAATTTCAGTCAAAGAGTAGTTAACATACAATCTATTTAAGGATAATTTTTTAAATTATATTTCCTTTCTTCGGCAAATGAAAGAGTAGTAACTTTACCTTTAACTTTACAGCTCGAAATTGAATTATTCCTTTGAGCTTTAATGAGATGATTAAAATCTTGTCCATTATAATTCTGACAATCAAAAATTTTAATTTCTTTTAATCGAATAATAGAATCAAAGATATATCTAAATTCTACATAGTAGCTAACCCACGTCGAATTTATCGGTAACAAAGTCTTAACTCGAGGCATGTTAAATATGATACTTTTCACTATGTTATCCCTTCCCAAAATAAGAGTAACATAATTATTAGGTTGTAACTTGTCTTGAATAATGAAGCGAAAAATAATACTACTATCATTTTCAGTTTGACTGAGTTCTTTCAATTTACCTCGGCTAATCCTCTTGATAAGATAGCTTTCTTTATCTAGAGCATTGGTTACTCCTATTTGCCAGCTTCGATTACCGACTTCGTGAAAAGAATTTTTTTCTAATTCTGCAACGTGATCAAAATAATCAACATTACAATAAAATAATTTGGAATATGATTTATGGGATGGATCATAAAAAATCGTTCCATAATATCCCATTTCACCTTTCGACTGTGGGTTAGAAATTTTATAATTAATATTATAATATTCTTTATTTACATTTCTCATGTCTTTATTGCGTTCATACAATTCTGAATTGTATTTTAGCAAATTTTGCAGTCTAAGTAATATTGCATCGTTTTTTTCGGCACGTATTACCACCTCATTTAAGACCTTCGGACTTCTTTTAAGAAAATAAGTTTTATCCTTTAAAATTAGTATAAAAGTATCAATGTTTTCTACGTTCCGTAAGTGGGCATAAATTTCAAAATCAGGTATTGTTATTTCTCCTTTTTCATTTGTAAGTCCTATCAATTCATCTTTATTCGCATCAAAAACTATTAAATCAGAAATTGGTAAACTATCAATACTATAAAATCTTACTTTGAACTGACCGGATGAAGTTATGGGAAAAACAAAAAAGGCGGATACTATTCCTACATAGCATCCGAACCCAATGTGATTAAGTATATTATCAATCAACTTGACTTGATTTTTCTCCAGCATAATCAGCAGCACATCCTAAATCATAACCACCACTACTAGTTGCTGTACCACAATTTGGTGCTGTCATAAATGACCACACGTCCACTGCTGCTACTTTAATACCATGCCATATACATTTAAAACAAATACGTGATTCCAAATTGGTATCAGTAAATTCTTTACCTGCTGTATAAGTTATTTTACTCATTCTATTAAACCATGGATGTGAAGCATTATTTATAGCATCCATCCAATAAGAATAACTATACTTGGCAATAGAGCAAGCTCCTAATACTAAGGCTACGTCATTTCCAGTTTGAGTATTTTGATCATAATTGCAGGTATAATTTTTGTAAATGAAATTTTCAAGCTGTTCAATCTCAGAAGTAAATTGAACCGCTGATTTGTATGTTTGAGATTCAAAATTGGCTGCATTATCTAATATATAAGCAAGGGAGTCAACTAATGGTCCAATATTTGAAGTAATATAATTATTGGCAATCAAGTATGTTGAGGCAGATTGCCCATTTTCAACCAAATAATAACTTTTTTGCATGGCTAATAAATGTTGACTCCAAGCACTCAAACTTGTATCCGAACTTGTTATAAATTGCTGCGGTATTGATGAACGTCCATAATTAAACATCTCTCTTAAACTAGCAGATTGAAAATTTGGCATTCCAGCCACAGCAGTTAATCTCATATTATGACTCATCCCCAATTGTTCAAATCCATCAGCTCTAACTGACAAACTGGATTGATCTTTAATTTTAATTTCTTTTTCACAGGCTAAAAATAAGCAGATAGTAAAGAATAAACTAATAGATAAAATAATTTTTAAATTTTCCATGTTTCAATCTTTGATAATCAAAATATCCAGCTACTCTTTTCAAGGTATTTTTGCATTCCAACTATTCTTAGTCAAACAAATTACATAATAGTGACAAAAAATCAAAAGATTTATTTCGTTTTATCATATTAACATTTGATGCATTAAGATAGCCACAAGAAAGAAAGAAAGAAAGAAGTTAAATTAACACATCATTAACGTTATTTTGATAAGATTTCTAAAAGTAAATTTTCTACTATTCGGTTTTTAAACTAAATAATCTCTTTCAGGCTTGATTTTCCCTTATCCCAAGTTGCGTTTAATCTAAAATCTTCAAAAAATTACACGGAAAAAAAAGATCAATATTTAGACATATTCTCGAAAAGTCGGGATTTCTTTAAAATCAAAATGTTGACGTGATAGTCGTTTAGGCCAAAGTAATTGGACTATTACGAATATACAATTGGTATCACAGCATAAAAAAGTGCATAAGTCGTGTTAGATTTATGCACTTTTCTTTTAACAATAATTATTATTTCAATCCCTAATTTATTCCCCTTTCCTGCATAACTTTCCTGATCCTCTTGACCATTAGAAACAGGACTACAAAGGCAATCATCACCAATCCAAAATTCATCAAAAAGAAGTTGGCTTTATTGTCAAACAAATCCCACATTCCTGCCAATACACCGGATAATTTATTTCCGATACTTGTGGAAAGAAACCAACCTCCCATCAATAATGCCGTCAGGCGAGGTGGACTCAACTTAGACACCAACGATAATCCCATTGGTGATAGACACAACTCTCCCACTGTTATTACACCATACGTAGAGATCAACCACCATGCACTGGCCTTGGAAATCTGAATATCAGTTACAGCCGCTGCTAAATACATTACCAAGCAAGACAAAGCGGTGATCAGTAAGCCCAACAAAAGCTTATATGGCGTTGATGGTTCTTTTCTCCTTGCCCTAAGGAAGCCCCACAAGCCTACCAAAACCGGTGTCAAAAATATAACCCAAAATGGATTGACTGATTGAAATAACTCCGTATTGAAAACATAGAGTGTCTCACCTTCCGGAGGCATCTTATCAGCCTGAAGATTGCGCAAATAAACATCTTTTCCCATTTCATTTACTACCTCTCCATTTTCTTTTACCACTCTGAAATCTTTGTCATACTTGACTACTTCCCCTGTTTCATTCTTTATTTTTTCCACCAAATAAATGGCCTCTGCCGGCTTCTCTATGACGGTAGGCACTTCTCGATCAGTGTAATACTGTGCCCACGTCGTAAGCGCTGTACCATTTTGTTTAAACACTGCCCAAAACATAACACTGACTAAAAATATAGCCAACAGCGCACCTACCGGCTTTTTATCTTCTTCATTAGATTTATAATACAACATATAGAAGAAATATAACACAGGGATACAGGCAAATAGGAAAGCATCGGTGCTATCCGAACCCAACAATGTGCCCGGTATATACCAGCCTACAATACCTGCAATCAACGAAGGAAGAATGATGTTGGAAAAAACCCTGGCTATCGACATATCATCTTTCTGGGCCGGCTTAATCACATCGGCCTCTTTATACGTCTTTCTACCCATGACAAATATAATCACTCCTATAAACATCCCTATTCCCGCAGAAGCAAATGCAGCACCCCACCCTATTGAATTTCTCAAATAGGCAGCAAAAAAATTACAGATAAATGCTCCTATATTTATTCCCATATAAAATATGTTAAAACCGGAATCTTTCTGCGCTCGATATCGATCATCATTGTACAGATTTCCGACAAGCGTACTTATATTTGGCTTAAAGAATCCATTACCAATAATAATTAAGCCCAATGAAGCATAAAATGTGGGTAATGTGCCTATCGCCAATCCCAAATATCCAAGCCCCATAAGTATCCCACCTATGATGATGGACTTACCATATCCCAGCTTCCTATCTGCTATCAATCCACCCAAAAAAGGAGTCAGATACACCAATGCAATAAATGTCCCGAATATATCCGCTGCTGTGCGACGATCCATTGCCATACCACCACTCTCAGCATCCGTGAGATACAATTGTAATATTCCCAATATCAGGTAAAACCCAAACCTTTCCCACATTTCCGTGAAAAACATTACCTTTAATCCGGCAGGATGCTTGCTATTCGACATCTTTTATATTTCGTTTTAATTGCTAAAAATATATTTATTTATCGATTTTTGTTCAATTTGTTTTAAAAATTCAACATTTAAAATTTATTTTATCACTATTTATGCATAATCATCATCATATTATTATTATAGGCGGAGGTCCGATTGGCTTGGCTTGCGCCTTAGAGGCCAAGAAAGCCAATCTCAGTTACCTTATCCTGGAAAAAGGCTGTTTGGCCAACTCTCTATATAACTACCCCAAGAACATGACTTTTTTTTCATCCTCCAAGTTATTGGAGTTAGACGATATTCCTTTTATATCCATACTCAACAAACCTAAGCGCAACGAAGCCTTAGAATATTACCGCCGTGTCGCCGAATATAGGAAAATTAATATCAATCTTTTTGAAAAAGTACTTACCGTCACATCAATCAATGACACCTTCTCCATCACTTCAGATAAGGCCACCTATTCCTCTGATTATGTGATCATTGCAACAGGCTTTTACGACATCCCCAGCCTATTAAACATTGAAGGAGAGCAATTGCCCAAGGTAAAACATTACTACGATGAAGCACATTTTTATGCCTTTCAAAAGGTTGCTGTCATAGGAGCCATGAATTCAGCCGTAGATGCTGCTTTAGAAACTTATAGAAAAGGGGCAGAAGTCACCATGATCATTCGCTCTTCACAGATCGGAGAGCGGGTTAAATACTGGGTTCGTCCTGATATCGAAAATAGAATTCGTGAAGGCTCCATCAAGGCTTATTTCAGCAGCAATATCACTAAAATCACGCACGACACCATCGACATCAACACACCTGATGGGTTGATTACCCTTGATAACGACTGGGTGATAGCTATGACCGGTTATGAGCCGGATACCACCTTCCTTCAATCTTGTGGAATACACCTTTCCGACGATGGTTTGAGAAAGCCTTCATACAATCCCGACACCTATGAATCCAATGTTCCCGGCCTATTCCTCGCCGGCGTTGTATGTGGAGGATTGGATACACATACCTATTTTATTGAAAACAGTAGAGAACACGCTACTACAATCATGCATACCATCAAAAACAGGAATAAATAACATTATATTTCGGGCGTGCCCCCGCTTTTTGGGAGCGGGGTCGGGCTTTCCGCTTTACTTCGCTCGTTCCTCACTCGTGCCCGCTCCTATCCCTCACGCACCCTGAGGCATCAACCGTCTTTATTCCCTTTGGATTCCCGAATGGAAAAAAATCAGGTATATATCGAACAATAAAGCAAAAGTGAATTCGCCTTACTTACGTGAGAAGCAGAATTAAACCTAAATTTCGCATAATACCGATTTGACTTTAAATAAAGACCCAATTAATGGAAAAGACATATTGGCTATTTAAAAGTATCAGCAGCCTCATAATCAGCTCTATACAATTTTCCAAAACCATAACTGCTGAATTCATATTAAACACAACAATCCCGATTATTACGACAACAACTGCATTATTACCGCATTTTATCCAGATTGTTTTTACCTTTAACATCAAATTTTTAACGCTATGACATTAAAAGTTCCGGTTGTTCTCGTTGTAATAATGCTTTTTTTCAATACATTACATTGCCAAGTGACCAATCCTACCAGCTACCTTGGCTATCGGTTAGGAGAAAAGTTTGTCCGCCATCATCAGGTGGTCAACTATTTCAAATCAGAATCGCAACACAACCCCAACAAGGTTGTCTATCAACAATATGGCGTTACCAATGAAGGGAATCCTCTTTTTGTCGTCATCGTGTCAACCAAAAACAATATCCACCGATTAGAAGACATCAGGAAAAAGCATTTATCCTTAATAGGTCAAAATAATCCTCCTAAAAATGAATCCCTTGACAAGTGTATTGTATGGTTGAGCTACAATGTTCACGGCAATGAAGCGTCAGGAACCGATGCCGCTCTTCAAACCTATTATGAGATTATTACAGATCCTGATTTTGAAAAAAAATTCGAGGATATTATTTTAATTATTGATCCTTGTCTCAATCCGGATGGAAGAGAAAGATATGTCAATTGGTATAACTCCGTAATCGGCTCTAAGCCCAATATAGATGTCTGGACTCGCGAACACCAAGAACCCTGGCCCGGCGGAAGATCCAATCATTACTACTTTGACCTCAACCGCGATTGGGCATGGCAGACTCAGGAAGAATCCGTGGCTCGGATGAAATTATATCATCAATGGATGCCTCAGGTACATGCCGATTTCCACGAACAAAGCTACAATATTCCATATTATTTTGCTCCGGCAGCAGAACCCTATCATACAGCCATCACATCCTTTCAACGGTCATTCCAAAAAGTTATTGGCAAGAAAATATCAAAAAAATTTGACCAAAATGGCTGGCTATATTTTACCAATGAGCGATTTGACCTATTCTACCCTTCCTATGGCGACACTTATCCGATATACAACGGTGCCATAGGTATGACTTTCGAACAAGCCGGAGGCAAAAGCGCCGGAAGTGCCGTAAAAACCAAAGAAGACGAAATACTGACCCTTCTGGATAGGATTCAACATCATACCGTATCGGCTATTGCAACCTTAGACGCTATACGAGAAAATAGCACTAAGATCAACCAAGAATTTCAGCAGTATTTTATCAGCAATTCAGACAAACGATTATTTAATTTTGCCATTCAAAAGGAGGATTATGAAAAAGGAAGAAGCCTCCGTTCTCTTTTGGATAAAAATCAAATAACTTACACCTATTCGGTTAAGAATGATCGTTCTTCAACCCTTCAGATCCCGCTCAATCAAACAAAAAACAAACTTATCAATATCCTTATGGAGGAAAAATCAATCCTCAGCGATTCATTGACCTATGATATAACTGCTTGGAATATTCCTAAAATATATGGTCTAAATTATACTTTTACCACTCTTAAAGTTGAAAGAAATTCATTTCAGCCAAACTCTGTGGTCATGCCCGATGCTTATGGTTATGCCATTGATTGGCAAGGAGGCAATAGCGCCAAAGCCCTTGCATATCTACTCGAAAATGGTATCAAAGTGCGTGTCGCTGATCAACCATTTACTATTGATGGACAAAAATATAGACAAGGCACCTTATTAATCATCAAGGAAGGAACAAATAAAAACAAAAAACTAGTTGATATAGCGAATCATATTTTAACCACATACGATATTGATATAACGCCATTAACAGGAGGTATGGTAGAATCCGGGCATGATATGGGAAGTGAGATGGTCAGACTTTTAAAAACGCCCAACATCGTGCTATTGTCCGGCAAAGGGACTTCTTCACTTTCAGTTGGCGAAGTGTGGTATCATTTGGACAAAGAATTAGATTATCCGGTTCAGTTAGTAAATACGGAGCAGTTTAATTACATTCCATTGTCTGAGGTGGATATTATCATTCTTCCGGACGGATATTATTCATTTCTAAAAGAAGAAAATGTAAGTAACCAATTAGAACAATGGGTCGCCAAAGGTGGTAAAATTATCGCCTTAGAATCAGCAGTAGATCAGCTATCCGCATTAAAATGGATACAATTCAAGAGAAAAGAAATAGGCAAAGATAGTAGCCTTCAAAATAAATATTCTGCAATTAAAACCTATGAAGATCGAGAGAGGTCATTTATCTCCGGTTCAATTCCGGGAGCTATTTATAAAGTAAACTTGGACAATAGCCACCCGCTGGCATTTGGATATCCCAATTACTATTACTCTTTGAAACAAGGGAATACCTTCTACGAATACATTAAGAACAGAGGGTGGAATGTGGGCACAATTCAACAAGCACCGGAAACAGTAGGCTTTATAGGAGCAAAAATAAAGAATTCGTTCAAAGACGCTACAGTGTTTGGAGTTCAGGATATTGGAAAAGGGCAGGTTATCTTCCTAACAGATGATGTATTATTTAGAAACTTTTGGGAAAATGGAAAATTAATGTTTGACAATGCAGTATTTATGGTGGGTCAATAAAATTGATTGGCTACGATGATAATAATGATTGAACCAGACTTCTTTTTTAAAACAATATTTTGAATATAATATGAATTCCATCAAACTATAACAGAATGCACTAACTTTTCATAAAAACAATACTATGAAAAAAGGATTCTAATCTTCTGACTATGTTTTCCCATTTTAAGGATATATTGAATCACAATCACCCGTTGATTATTTTAGCCTAATAGGTACGATGGACTATATTAAGAGAAGCTTTTTTACCACTGTATAGCCAGATTACGGGGCGACCGGCAAAATCAATCAGACTGATGGTAGGATTGGTGATACTCAATCATATTCGCATTGTATCAGATTTATTCAACCGCATTTTATCACAAACATATCAATCAGTCAATAAAATCTATTCCACTCATGAGCCGAATGCATGTTGTATTTCGTAATGAAAAGACCATAATACCGATTGGATATTCGTAATAGTCCAATTACATTGGCCTAAACGACTATCATTCCGAAGCTTCGGGAGCATTATACCAAAATATGTTGGACTAATTTATAAATCAATTTGGTATAAGATGCATGAATATGGTACCAAGGCGTCAATTGTAAAA
>CAKUWM010000079.1 GCA_934699305.1 uncultured Saprospiraceae bacterium
CTGTTGTCCGACATCCTCACAACCAGTGCTAACCATACAATTATAAGGCCATCCTTCATCCGGAAATGACCTTATATTCCAAGCATCTTGTGGAGATTCTAAAATATAGTAATTATGGTTAAAATATGGAATTTCATTAGGCTTCAAAGTATAGTAAACCGACAACAATGCCGGTGTGTTGATTAAGCCTTCGATTCTACTTTGGTATGTAGATCGGACACTTTGATCAGGCAATAATTGCAAAAAAGTGGCCGGGTGAATGGCTGAGATGTATTGACTTCCTCTTACTGCCAATCCATCCTTGCTTAATATCCTGATTATGGCATTCTGCTCAATATCAGCCCTTATAACTTCGCAGTATTTACGTATTTCGCCGCCACATTGATGAATCACCCTGGAAAGAGCTTTTGCAATCTGAGATCCACCCCTAACCATTCTATAAGCGCCTTCAATATAACTATTTAATATCAAAGCATAAACATAGAATGGTGTCTTATCACGCCTCCCGCCATATAAAATAGAATTTCCGCCCAATGCACCTATCAGCATCGGATCACTAAAAATGTTTTCCAATACCTCATAGGCACCTTGTGACATTTCCTGAATAGTTATTGCCTCTTTGTCCGGCTCTTTTAAATGATACGGTCCGAATTTAGCAATCATCTCTTTGATCTTAATACAAAATAAATGAAGACCATCCCTTTCAGCCGGAAATTGTTCCATCATTTTCTTTTCAAATCTATCCCACCCTTGAGCCAGATCGACCTGTGAGCCGGTACTTTTGATAATTATTCTATCAAAACACTCCTCGTCCATGAGGCTGAATTCCAAGTCTTCGATGATACCTAAAAATTGAAACAACTGATACAACGATTGATCTTTTCCCAGACCCCCGATATAGTGAACTCCTGTATCTAATATTTTTTTGTCTCTTGAAAACACTTGCAAACATCCACCGATCTGTTGGTTTTTTTCTAAAACGATGACCGACTTTCCCTTTTTACTTAGATACGCAGCACATATTAGTCCGGCTATACCGCTACCTATGATGACATAGTCAAAAGTATCACCGGATTTTTGTTGAAATTCCATTACATTAAAGGGGATTTTGATGTCGCAAAATAAATAATGTGTTGGAGGAAATACTCGAATCCACCTTCTTTTCTAATGTCAAAGAATGACGGTGACTAAGATCAGTCAAAAGGCTATCTTCTATGAAATGTAGTCCTTTCGACGTTTTATTAAAATTAAAAACTCGGGTAGAGAACCATTCCGTCAGCCTGGTTTTGTCATGTCGCTTCTTACCCGATGATGCAAGGCCTTCCCTAACGATGATCATGCCGCCCGGATTGAGACGATTAGCGCACCTTTCCAATAATTCCTTCTGATTGTCTCTATTCAAATAATGAAGACTATCGTAAAGCAAAAATACATCGTAATGACCAAAGGAATATTCCGTTATATCGGCATGCTGGAAATCCACTTGTAACCGCTTTGATAAAAAATTGGCAGCTGCAATATCAATTTTTTCTTCATCATAATCCACGCCGGTTACCTTTCTATCCTGACTACACATTGCCAACATGTAGTCCATCATCCCATAACCACAACCAAGATCGAGGATATCTGCTTTTCGCGGAATAAGGTCATTAAGTGCAGTGTATAGACCTTCGTTGATCATCTTTATTTTGGCATACCAATAGACTATAGGACCTTTGTACAAGTAATTTTTGCGAAGCGTATCAAAATGATATGAAGGCGTTTCTTTTTCCTCTTTTAAATTAGCAAATTCACGGCGCATCATTTGGTTGATTGCTTTGCCCCGAGCTGAATAATCAGACCCATACTGCTCATCATGACAATCTATGACCGGTAATGCTCGCATAGTAGCGCTCCATGTCTTCAGGTTCTGATCACCTTTAGCCAATCCAACATTTAGTCCATGAAGTAAAATCGGATAAATAGGGACATTTAATTGCTCTGCCAACATAAATGCTCCTTTATGAAAACGCTTTATCTCCCCATCATGTGACCTTGTTCCTTCCGGGAAAATCAGGATAAAATATCCCTTTTCTATCTGCTCGCGTGCCCTCTCAGTCAATTCATCGGTACCGACAAAGCCGGGAAGATATCCCGCAGCACGCACCAAGCCACCATAGACGACATTGTTATAAACCCACTCATTGGTGAGCACAACAATCTTTGGGTACAACCCTATGAGCATCAACAGATCAATGTGTGTCTGATGATTGGCAATCAGGATTCCGGGCTTCTCCCAATTAATATGTTCCATCCCCTCACGTGTATAATGCCCGGTAGGCGTTATCCACATCACCACATGACACAAACACCGTACCAACTGGTGAAAAAGATACCTTATCTGATTTATACGCATTAAGCCTGTCCACTTGAGGATCAGGCCGATAATGCTCAGTACCAAGCCAAATATTATAAAAGTCGTAAATGTTACAATGCTCACACAGAAACTTAATATCGTCACCGGAGCATTGCCCTTCTCTGTGCGATAGGTGACAAAATAATGATATAATGCCGGTTGTATCGTCAAAGACAATACCATAACAACAGCAAGTCCTATTAATGCCAATGCCGCAAAAGAATGGAAAGCAGGGTGCTTACCCGCCAACATAGCAGCCAGACCAATCATCGTAACTAAGACGGAAATGACGATTACCTTCTTGTCCTTATTGATAACCTTGCGACCTGTGCTGTATTCTTTGGTAAGGCCGTCAATCATAAAGATGGAATAGTCATCACACAGACCAAAGATAAACGTACAAAGAATGAGGTTGACGATGTGAATCTGTATGCCTACCAAATAAGCTATACCAAGAATCCAAAACCAGCTGATGGTCATAGGCAAAAAAGCGAGCAAGGCTAGTTCCAGACGACCATAAACCATCCACAATAGGAAAAATACAATGATTCCGCTATATAACAATATATCATTGAAATCATTTTGAACCAATGCCGCTGTCTGATTGGCAAAGTGCTGCCTGTTAAACAATTGATAGGATGCTCCTATATCCTGATTTTCAAGATCGAATTTCCCTATGACAGGAGCATGTATGATGACATTGCCAGCAGCATCATTGTGAACCATGCGTTGTAACACAACCTCCTTGAATTCCCCTGTCAGGCGCTCGGGAATAGCCGTCGTATCCAGGTCTTTTACTCTACCTAAAAACCGCATTAGGTCAACTCCTCCGCTCCATTCACGTGCGGCTTTACCCTTGACGTCTATCAAAGAATCCGTCCAAAAGCCATGCCACATCTCATGGTTATTGTATTGGCTTTCCACAGTCGGTTGAATAGCAGTTAAATCAGGTATCAAGGCTGCTGTATCCTGTAGTAAAAGCTCCTTTCGCGCTCGCTGGTATATACTCAATGCCGTATCCAATCCTTGCGCTTTGACTTGCAACATCGTACGCGAAAGGTCAAATCCCAGATCATCTTCAATGATATCAATACCGGCTTTGTCCCGGGCAGGAACATAATTCAATTTCGACAAATCTCCCTGAAATTGAATCTTTGAGGCAGGAAAAATCATTCCTATAGTTATCAGGATTAAAGCGCCTATCACCCATTTATTTTTATGAAACTCATAGGAGGTGAATCTATCAAACCACCGCATTGACACTTCTCTTTCTCGTGTTTTCTCCTTATCCAACCATTGAGGTAGGATGATAAGCGTCGTCAGTACTCCGGCCGCCAAGCTTAAGACAGCAAGATACCCGAATTGCTCCAACAATAGACTATCAGACATAATCAACAAAGCAAATGCCGCTATGGTCGTTACATTGCCCACAATCAAAGGATGCGCGATCTCTTCAATAGCCTCTGTTATTGAAGCACAATGTATTCTTGCATTCACAAGGTGAATGGAATAGTTGATTCCCATCGCTAAGATAATCGTAGCCGAAGACATTGCCATAGCAACTATAGGTACACCCAACCAACCAAAAGTCGCCAATGCTACCGAATAACCAATAATGGAAGGGATTAACACTATCAAGGCAAGCCGCTTCCTTCTGTAAAAATAGTACAACAAGCCCAGTGTCAAAATAACAGAAAAAACACCCGTTAGATTGCCATCCTTGAATGACCGCTCTTTGTTGATCTCTGAGGCAATAGGCGCTCCAATAAGATAAGTTTTTACTCCCGGGAAAAGCGTCTCACCCCCCGATTGCATACTTATCAATGTGTCTATCAATGCACTATACCTGACATCTTCATTGTCCGGGAATATTGCGGTAAAGTCAAACAAAAGATTTCGCTCATCCTTGGAAACCTGAAATCCATTGGCTTGCTTGAGACTTGGAACTGTCCGAAAAGAGGATAACTTGTTCAACACTAATGGTGCAAGGTGAACAGGATCCAATTGATTGTAATATCGAAGTGAGTAGCCGGCAAAACTGTTATTGATTCGGGCATTATTGGCAAGGGTATTTTCAAGATGTTCGTCTTCCATGCGTTGGCCTATAACCTTCCAGTCTTCTTTGTCCAATAACAAAGGAAGATAATAAAAAACACTGTCATATAACACACGCTGCAAGCTATCTGTCATCCTTATTCTGGTATCCTTGAGATTGGCTACAAAGTAAGGTGATGTGTTCAGCTTGTTTTCCCACCATTCAGCATTGGCGAGTAAACTTTGTAATGACGTATCACTCGGATTAGATGTGTGCAACAACACCATGATGTTGTTGTTAGAACGCAGATTGTTGACTTGTTCCTTATATGCCGAAGAAGATGTTGTCTTTGGAAAAATAGAGAAAATATCGTTGTTCCATTGTAGCCGACTGATACCCATATAACAGTAGATACCGATCCCTATTAATATGCAATAGAATCCGACTTTAAATCTTCTTAAAATATTATATATCCATATAAAAGGTTTTCCCATATTAGCTCTTTCTCTGTTTAAGTCGCCCTTCTCTCCATTTATACATAAACAAACTTACATAAAACGTTATTATACCGGCAAAAATCGATAATAAAACTGCACCTACAACATACTGGAAAAAATTATTTGCAATAGATTCTACCGTAAAATGCCCATTCGCAAAGTCAACTTGCTTTGAATTGCCTACAAATATACCACCTGTCACGTAACTCAAAAAGATAATAATCGGAATCATCGGCGGAATGCTGATGTGCGCAGCTACCGTGAATAAAACTTTGTTGAGTTTCCAATAATGACACAGCGCCCACCCGATAATCAATTGATATCCCCATACCGGAAAAATCCCCATTAATACACCAAAGCCTAACGAGGCAGAACGACGTGAGATAGACTCTTTCGGGTTATTAAGAGCCAGTTTTATACTGTTCCGAAATCCTACATCCGACAGCTTTTTCCACCATCGAATGGGGATATAATATAACACTGCCTGTATAAAAAGCACCGTATTTAAAACACTTATCCGTGTGAAATCTTGCAACGGCCGGAAATGGCTGACTCGTAAATCACCCGGTGGATAATACACCCGTACCGGTATCGATTTAATAGGAATACCGCGCCATGCCGCCTTCACCAAAATCTCAACTTCAAATTCAAAACGCCATGTAATCAACTTCAGCCGACTTATCTCCTTTAATGGATAAATTCGATAACCTGACTGCGTATCAGGTAAATCCAATCCAGTATCAAACTTAAACCAAAAATTAGAAAACTTATTTCCAAAAGAACTCTTCCCCGGAATGCCCTCCCTGTCCATATCCCGGGAACCGATGATGATACTGCCCGGATGTTGGCGTAAGCAATTAATGAGATATGGAATATCATCCGGATAATGCTGGCCATCAGAGTCGATGGTAATTACATAATCAAAATGCCGCTCCATAGCCTCAGCAAAGCCACGTTTGATGGCCATTCCTTTACCCTGATTGGCTTCACAGTGTATGACTTCAATCTGAGGAAATTGTTTCAATATATCTCTCGTACCATCCGTACTACCGTCATTAATCACGATAATGTTGTCGGCAAAATAAAGACATCCCGATATCACTGATCGCAGAGTATTGGCATTGTTGAATGTCGGAATCAAGACCCCGATCTTCATCTCGTTTATAACATTACGGCTAATCTGTTCGAGTGATGCCATCCTTTATTCGCCTTTGATTAACCTAAGACCGGCTTTAGAAAAAATGATTCCATCTGACTTTAACTCGGCACGGATAATAAAAACTTCCTCCTCTTGCCTCATATCGATACGCACCTCCAACCTATTATTGATCATAGGATCCACGACTCTCAGAAATTTACATTGTGCAACTTCCTTTACATTCAACACTTCACCAATATAATCATTCGCACACAATGTAAAAAGCCTGATGATCATGACACCCGGTAAAACAGGCTGATGTGGAAAATGTCCGGAAAAAATACTACATTTGTCGTTGATGACAACATCATACACGACATCCATCTCATCATCCCGCCTTCTTTCAAAAGAATATAAACTCAATGTATCCTCCATTGTATTATTTTCGTACGTTATTCCTATTAAATGAAGCAACTAATTGACCTCATCTATGTTAAAAGTAAAAAGAATATGAAATATTTGGTATTTATCTTATCCACATTTACTACTTTCTGTACCGGCAAAGATAGTTACCCCAAAGCACAACCAAATCATGACACTGAAAATTTCACTGTTTCAAAACCTGAAAATCAAGAAGAAATCGTGCTTGCAGGAGGATGCTTTTGGTGTCTCGAGGCTATATATCAAGATCTATATGGCGTCATAAAAGTCGAATCCGGCTATTCCAATGGCACCTTTGCCAATCCTACCTACGAGCAGGTGTGCACCGGCAAAACAGGTCACGCAGAAGTCGTCCGGCTTACTTACGACACTACTGTGATTCATTTGGATGATATCCTGACAGTATTCTGGACAATGCACGACCCTACAACGCTCAACAGACAAGGAAATGACTCAGGTACTCAATATAGAAGCGGCATCTATTTTTTTACGGACGGGCAAAAGAAAATTGCCCAACATTCACTCAATACGACTGCTAAAGAAATCTGGGGTGACAACATAACAACTGAAATCCTACCCGTCAAAAATTATTCACCCGCGGAAAACTATCATCAAAGCTATTACACCAATAATCCCAATCAATCTTATTGCCGATTTATCATCAATCCCAAAGTAGAAAAATTTAAAAAGAAATTTAAAGATAAACTGAAAGAAAATCAAACTACATCTCTTATGGAAAAACCACAACAATGGAATAAATTGACTTCCGATGAAGAAAGAATCATCGTTCATAAAGGTACAGAGTATCCGGGCACCGGAAAATATTACAAATTTACCGGCGATGGCGTCTATGAATGCCGTCGATGCAACGCCCCTCTCTACGACTCAAAAGATAAATTTGCGTCAGAATGTGGCTGGCCATCATTCGATGATGAAATTCCCGGTGCAGTGAAACGCATTCCGGATGCCGATGGACACCGCACCGAAATATTATGTAACAACTGCGGAGCTCATCTAGGTCACGTTTTTACCGGTGAAAGATTAACCTTGAAAAATGTCCGCCACTGTGTCAATAGCGTCTCTTTGCAATTTTTGACACGCCGGGAATTTGAAAAACAACAAGCTAAGGCTGACAAGTAATCCGTGAAATTGATACTATATAAACCACATCAGATTCACTTTCGTAATGCTACGCTACATTGCAATAGCTAATCCCTTTCAATCCAATCCTATAGTGATTCTTGTACAAAATCACTATTTCAAAATTTCGTAAACCTTTATTCGTTTTTATCCAAATAATAGTTGTTTTTTAGGGGTATAAATTCTGCCATCACACTTTGATCCCATATTCCGCATTTGAAACTGTTGAGTCGATAAGGGATTGGTAATCAATGGCTTTATCGAAAACATTGAAATGACTCCCAAATACTATCATCCTCATAATCAGCCCTTTATGACCTTCCAAAACCTTTACTAATGAATTCGGGATAATTTTAAAATACTGTATATTGCGCCCTATTTTAAAGAATAAAATTTTGAAACAATGAGAATAATTTTTACATTACTTGGCGTGGCACTATTTACGCTAAGCTTACAAGCACAGTTTACTTCTCCCAATACCGGCGTACGGTGGACTCTCGACTCGGTTGCAGCTCATTCTCCGACTACTGTTACCATATCTGACTCGACCTACAGTCTGTTAGAAGAGTTGAATTTTGAAGAAAATGATTCTTTGATAATTGATAAAAATATCCGCTTAGAAATAGCCGCAGGCATTGAAGCCAAGATAAAAGGGTATTTCTACTGTAGTGCTGATTCTATCGTTATTTCAGCCATTGACAAAGAAAATCCATACAAAGGCTTTTGGTTTTACGAATCAGCCACTGTTTATTTCAACCATACTACGATTGAATATGGTGGAGGACTAAAAGTCATAACTCCCGATTTTTTAATGGAGCAATGCGAGATGTCTAATAATACCCTCGATCGCGGCTCTTCGACCGGTGGAGCTATCTCTTTTTCCAAAGGAAGCCCTATAGTCAGGAGTTCTATATTTAAATACAACATCCATCCGGCCCTATCCTCTGCCGCCAATGCTTCCGCTGCCGTTCAGGTTTTCGATTGCTACTTTGAAGGAAATAATCAAAAAAACAACAACCGACCCCAAATCAATTTAGGACCAAGTGGCGAAGCCGATTCAACCAGAATTATTGGTAATTTCGTGATTGGAGATCGCAACTTAACCATGGTGGGTGGGATTTCCGTATCCAGCCTGGTAGGCGTGACCAATCAGTTTGTCATACGCTCCAATGATATAAACGACAACCGCTATGGCATCACTTCTGCGGGCAACTCAACCGGAAAGATTGAAAGAAACAACATACTCAACAACAACACAGAAACCAACCCTCTCGTGGGAGGCAGCGGAATATCGCTTTATGGAACAAATATGGTTGTGATTACCGAAAACAACATTGTCAACAACCTGTGGGGTATAACCCTCATTCAGAATGCACTCGCCAACTTGGGAAGTGATGACGCAGAAGACTTTAATCCCGGCTTGAATTACTTTTCTGAAAATGGCAATGGAGGTAAAATTTATGCTTTGTATAACAATACCCCCAATGAAGTAAAGGCTCTACACAATTGTTGGATAGGAGGCAAATATTCCACTACCGAAGAAGTAGAAGATGTAATCTTTCACGTCCAAGACGACACGACACTTGGAAAAGTAATCTATCAGCCTTTTGAATGCGGTCAGATTGTATCAACCTCTAAGGTAAATGAAAATCGATTAGTCATCGCTCCCAATCCTGCCGGTCCTACCTTTACTATTCAATCCTCCAAAGACGGCCTGTTGGAAATATTCAATATAGCTGGTGTCAAAGTTTTTGAAAAATATTTAAACCATGGATTTCATGATATTAGTTCCGACTTTATTCCGGGTATTTACATCGTTAGACTTGGAAATGAAACCTCATTTACCGTTCGTAAGCTCATCATACACTAAGTAAATGCATTGAATACGAAGTAGGTTTTTATTTTCAGACAATTAAAAACCTGCTTCGTATTCATTATAATTCTTTACAAGCACAGGATTTTATGTATTAAATCCATATTATAGGCAAGAATTTCATCCTTAAGAGGAATATGGATTAATTTAAATATTTCTAATGTGAGACGCTTTGTTGTTAGAAAATATTCACAGTATAACGTTGTGACATTGATATATTTTCTGCATTTGGATACAATGTTTAGAAATATCACGAATTATAAAAATAAAATCCGCTGCTTTGATCAACTATTTAAGTGGAATAAAAGGAGCAAATTCAATAAATCCACATTCAGGATAAGACAAATGCGGAATGTGAGTTTAAGAAGAATTCCGGTTGAACAAGGATGAATATTCGAGACAGCATAATCCCGAAGGGATGATATTTTTATAGAAAACATAGCATAATGTTTTCAAAATCCCGTAGGGATGACATTATTACAAGCCAAGAAAAAATGTATCTGCTCAAAAAAACTGGAACGAATAGATGGAATAATCATTTCACCCATTTTGGGTTCCGCTTTCTGCTATTGAATC
>CAKUWM010000080.1 GCA_934699305.1 uncultured Saprospiraceae bacterium
ACCTATACCAATGTATTGTTGATAAAAGCAGTTGTCACAATAACCTGAATAAACTGAAGTGGCATCAAACTTTAGATTTACTGTACTTCCCGGACTGACAAATTCAGTATTGCTGGCATTGTTTAGTTTTACATTTGTATAGGTCACTCGCCTCCCGTTCTCATCAAATGTACGCACACTGTCAATATAGGCAGAATTCCATCCTATAGTCTGGATATGAGCTATTTGTGGTGCAGATCCGGTATTTGTGACTATAAATGAACTGATATCTCCATTGCCTGAGGTGGGGAGCCCGATTGAAGGATTATCATTGATCCATTTCATTCCAGTGAAGTCTCCGGTAATGTGAATAGTATCTGTCTCATCATTATTGCAATAGATTCGATCGATCACCTGATCAACTTCAGTAATTAGGATAGCTGAGCCTATGAGTGTATCTCTTATCTCAGATACACATTCATCATATAGACCGGATACAATTATCACATCACCTACTTCCAGACTGTTTACAATGTATGAATTATCAATGCCTGTCTGGACTTGTACACCATTCAGATACCAGGTATAAGTAGGATCAGTCCCGTTCTGATGCTCTACAGTAAATGTAGTTTGAGACCCTGAACAAACGATGTCAGGGTCTTGGATTAGCAATTGTTGTGGGTCAAAAGAAAATACGTCAGACTCGTAAGCTCCTAAATCCACTGTACACCCCTGTATTCGTAAATTTCCTAAGATATCAGTCAGTAGGTCCTGAGGAATATTATTATCTCCTGAGTTGATGGCGGGGCCATTGATGTTTAAGCTATAATCTCCATTGTCAGGATCGATAAAGATATCTGTATCTGACAGGCCGGTCGCATCGATATTTCCATTGTTCGTATTTGAAAGCCCTTTAAACAAAGAGTTGCTATAGGAATAAGAGCTTCCTATTATATCATCCCAGATAATACAATTTTTCCAATTGGTCCATCCGTAAGCATAAAGTCCACCTGAACCATTATTAACAATGGTGACATTAGTAAAGCTTGCATTTCCTGAATAATTTAATACACCCCCACAGGTATTTGCTGTATTATCGGTAATCAAGGCATTAATTAGAACCGGAGAAGAATTATTATTGTAAATGCCGCCGCCACCGGTAGATGCGACATTGCCGGTGATGATAACATTTCTAATTAGAGGAGAGGAATAATAATTATTTATTCCTCCTCCATAACTAGCGCTACCACCTGTAATAGTAAACCCATCCAATACCGAAGTTGAAGTCAAATAATTTATAAAATTATATATAACCCGACTGCCATTACCCTGAAGTATAGTAACATTAGTAGCCCAGTCTCGTTCATTTATGCTAGTTTCTGTTCCTACAAAACCACCGAAAATTTTCACCCCGGCTTTCATAATAAATGAAGTACCTGCGCCGGGTTGATAAGTGCCGGTTGCAACCCAAACGGTATCACCGGCATTGCAGTAGTTGATTACTGTCTGGAGGTTGTTGCTGGCGGTAGCCCATGAAGTGTAAGGAGTAGAACCGCTGCTGCCGGTTTTGACATAACGTGTCACGGCAAAGCTATGAGTAATTATACCGGTAAAAATCAAAAGCGTTAATATACATCTGAATTCTCTCAGCCCCTGCCTGATCCAGTAAAGAAACAAGGTAGTAATGTGGTTTGTCGTTGTAGTTTTAATGTTCATATATTATTGCATTTTTTTTGTGTTCTATTGCTTGTATTTCATGCTCATAGTATTTCCATATCAGCACACCTGCCAGCAGGATAAGTAATAGTCCGACGAATAAGATCACCGGTCTTTTTTTTCTTATATTATCAATATGCATTTCCAATTGCTTTGACCATGAGACAAACTTAGTTTCTACTGTAGGAAAAAACATAAAAAAGAAGGCTTACAAAAAGCTTACAAGTGTGATGGGGTGGTTGTTGTGGCGTTACGATACGCTTCACTTTTGGGGCGGCTTCGCCTTTTAACTAATGCGCCAACACCCAAAGGACCGCCATGTTAAAGCGCCAAATCGCTCATACATTCTTTATCATATTTTCTAAGGAAGTCTGATCCGGGAGATTCATCTTTTTCCGGATGCGGTGACGCATTACTTGTACTGCATTGGGTGACACACCGAGCATGGCGGCCATTTCCTTAGTAGAAATAGTGAGCCGGGTGAGTAAAAAATAACGCAATTCACCCTCTGAAAGGTCCGGATAGCTTTCTCTCAGCCTTCGGATATATCCGGGGTATGCTTTGTCAAACAAGATCCGGAATGATTGCCAGTCTTCATCTGTTAGTATGGTGCTTTGTTGCAATTGTTGAAAAAGGGTGGATTGATCCACTTCCGAATGTTGCAGCTGCATCTGCTCAATCAGGTTGTTTTTTTCACGGATACTTTTGGTATAAGTGAACAGGTTGTGACGGGCCATCTCAAGTTCTTGATTGGCTGCTTGTAATTTCAAGTCTTTGTCAATCTGCCGTTTCTTTTGGATAAAATAAGTGAGTACCAATATGATGCCGAGGATTATAACCAGAAAGAGAAAGAAATTTCTTTCAGCTATCTTACGTTCCTTCTCGAGATTGATCGTGGCGATTTTAAGTTTTTCTACCTGCCTGTCCACCTTTTGGCTCGCCTTCATTACATTGAGAGCACTATACTTTGCATTGTAGCGGTTCAAAGCGAGGATGGATGAATCAACATATTGTTGAGAAAGAGAAGTTTGACCTTTAGCAGCATAATATTTACTCATGATCGGGTATAAAAACCGCAACCTGTCCGGCTGTTCAGCTTTTCGTATATATTTTTTTGCTTCTTCAATAAATTTTCCTGCTTCTTCCATCCTACCCTGCATACGGAAGATATCTGCCAGCATCACCGAAGCACCTGCCGCACAGCCATAATCATTCTGTTTGACCGAAGCATAATAGTCCGTCTCGAGCAAAGGTATAGCAGCATCATACCTTTGGCGTAGGTACTCATTCCTTCCCAGATTTCCGGTGGCAATTCGTTTCCAGACTTCAGCAGCTTTAAACTTTGTTTTCAGTACTTCACCCAAATAATAATCGGAGCTATCGAGCTGATTTTCTTCCTGATAGCAAAGCCCCAGATTATTACGCGATTGATTCATAACCATCGTATTAAAATCGGTCTCCGGTATCGAAATGGCTTTTTTGAAATACTTTTTTGCCATTGTATAATCCTGGAAATAATAATAGGCTTCCCCTATCTGCATGAGGTCTCTGACTATCTCAGGATAATCTTCCGGATGGATCGAAGCCAGCTCTTTGTCTAATAGTAAATATTGTTCAAATGCCAGCTCATAATTTTTTTCTATCCCCCAGTAATATTCAGCCATGAGACGCAATGACCTGGCTCTCAGAAATTCAACATTTTCCTTAGTAGATTGGTCAAGCTGTGCAACAATAGTAGCATATGATATTTTTTTGGGCTGAAGTTGATGAAAAGCATTCCAGTAAACAAGAAAAAAATCGATGTTGAGTTCCAGATTTCTATCCTTATGTTTTTTTGCAAATTGAATTATTTCATTTGCTTTATTGGCACGCTGTGCGGAGTCAGGTATATTGATCAGATCCCTGTATATGGCGTGAATTTCATTGATGTTCCTGCTATATTGTAGGTTCAACAGGGAATCAAATTGTCCAAATCCCTCCGTTGGGAGACCTATTAATGACACCAACATAACCAAAGCAACTAACCTGAAAGGAATAATAATGCTACCTCGAAATAATAAACTAAAAAGATATTTCATTTATAAGCTTTCAAAATATTATTCTTATAATAATTGCAAAAAAATGAAAGTTGTTCAAAATAATATCTAATAATAGAATTTCATTGTCAATAAAAGGATATCGTTCTACATTGAGCCTTATTAAACACTCCGGAGAAATCAAAAAATACCCGTTACACATTTAGACATACAATAATTAGTCGCTTCTTAACAATAAATAAATAGTTGAATATCAAATAAATAAACAGGAATAAATTATCAAAACAATGCAATAATTCGTATATTTATGATTAAAATCTTGCAAATTATTAAAAATGATACCACGAAAAAAGGATCCTAATCTTCTGAATATGTTTTCCCATTTTGAGGATATATTGAATCACAATCACCTGTTGTTTATTTTAGCCCAAAAGGTGCGATGGCATATATTTGAAGAAGCTTTTTTACCGCTGTATAGTCAGAATGCGGGGCGACCGGCAAAATCAATCAGACTGATGGTGGGCTTATTGATACTCAGGCACATTCGCAATGTCTCAGATGAAGGCGTGGTAGAACAATGGAGCGAGAACAATTACTACCAATATTTTTGTGGTGAGACATCCTTCGTTGCAGGAATGCCTTGTGAGGCATCAGAGTTAGTACATTTTCGAAAAAGAATAGGAGAAAAAGGAATTGAATTGATTTTAAAAGAAAGTATTCGAATCAATGGAGATGACAGCAATGTAAACATATAGATACGACTGTCATGAAAAAAACATCACATTTTCCATAGATGCTAGGCTTCACAAGAAAGTCATTGATAAATGTAAGTGAATAGCGGATAATGAAGGAATCTCATTGCGGCAGCCTTATACCATATTGAATTATAAATCAGGTCAACATTTTGTTGTATTTCGGAAATACAAGATTTCGCTATAATCAAAATACTCCCGATAGCTATCGGGATGATAGTCGTTTAGGACAATCCCCCTACACGAAAGACGGAGTTGAACACTTTCGCTAACGAAATTATAAACTATTGAAAATGAATAGAATAATTTAACGTTAGTCAGAATATAATTGAACTATTACAAAATATCCAATCGTTTTTACGAGACATAAATCGATTCCGCATTGGTCTAATGCAGAATTTGGTTCAATTAGAATTTGTATGAAAACATCAACATAAAATACCGATTCAATACATTGGAATTGACGTCTGAATAATAAGTTTCAGTAACATTGCGCGTCAATGCCGTGTTATTATTTAGTATATCAAATGCTTGTAACCTTATTTCAGCGGCATTTTTCTTTAAGAACTTATATCCGATTCCGGCATTCCATAGCGTATAGCTTGTATTGCTTACGCTTTCCAGGCCTCGGTTGTAATAATAGGATGCATCCGTATTGACAACAAAGTGTTCTAAAAAGATCCAGTTGATGGTTCCTGTAAGATTTTGACTAAAGTAGGTATTATCTGCTTGTTTGTTGATATCGTTGTTGACATCACTGAAATTAATCTGAGTGGAGAGTGTGAAGTCCAAATTATGGCTAAAATTGGATGAAATCGTCATGCCACCGCCAAGGTTTTTAGAGATAGAATGGTTGATAAGGTCGTTGATTTGGCTTGGGGCATTGATATAGGAAGTCCTTAAATTAAAGTTGACGTTGGACTTGATAAGATAAAAAGGAAATCCAAAGGATGCAAATCCTCGTAAATTATAATATCCGTCAAGGTTAATAGGATAAGTATATCTTGCTCCGGCCGGCATTGTTCCATAGCCTGCAAGGACGGTATCCCGACTTGAATAAATAACCCGACTCGCGATATAGTGCGAATTAGCTTGTCCACCACCTCCTATGAAGAGGTTGGTTCCTGTCTGTGGATTGGTCGAAGATATGTGCATAAATAAACGGTGGCTTGTACTTTGATCCAGTAGTGGATTACCGGATGTAAGCTGGAGCGTATTGCTGTTGTCAATAACGCTTTGTAGTTGGCTTACAGATGGTTCTTGTGTGCTGGAGCGGTAGAATAGTCTAAAGTTCTTGGTTTTGCTTATTCTATACCTTATCATAGCGGAAGGTAGAAAGTTTTGGAAGGGCGTTTTTACCTTTTCTACCGAAGGGAATGTTTTATCCGTATTCAAGAAGGAATACTGATAAGCTGCGCCTACGGAGACATTGAGATTTTCGTCCTGATAACGATAGTCCAATTGAGGGCGATGACTTTGATACAGGTTATCTGTAACATTTGATAGTGATGTTATAAGATTGGCATCATTCGGTTCAGTGGAGTTGCCTAAGTCATAAGTACGCTTATCTATATCGTTGTCTTTGATGGTATAATTATAACCCAACACTAAAAAATGTTTCTTGGACAGAGGTTCGGTATAGTCCACCCGGGCGCTATATGATTTGTTGTAGTTATTGCTTTCGATATACTGCTTATCCACCAGTTCAACGGTAACGGAGTCGAAAGAGATGGTATAAAGGTCTTGATCAGTGCGAGGAAGGTTATTGGAATAATTTTGTTCCAAATTAAGAGAGATGGTGCGACCTTCTTTTTTCAACTTTTTACGATACATCAATTCATTTTGGAAAGAGATATTTTTTCCGTTGGAAGAAGATTGGTTGTCGTATTTACTTAAAGGTAGGCCGGCATTAAAGACGTCTGATGTGTTGAGGTATTTACTGTCGCTATAACCATAGGTAAATCTAGGCGTATAAATAATGGATTGAGTGGAGTCAATATTATATTCAACTCTGGAGTTAAAGCGGAATGATTGACCATCTCTTTTAGACACGACGTCATCTTTAGAGTTTTGACCGGTGAAATATTCTGTAAAGGAAGATTGAATAAGGTTTGTATTGTTTAGGTTGCCGAAGACGCTACCCTGAAAAGTGACCTTATCAGCCCATTTGTCAGAGTAGTTGATACCCAAGGCATGCGTTGTAACTATTCCACTTGAGGCATCAGAGACAAAGGGGTTGTTGTTTCTTCCGAACCGACCACCACCCGGAGGTCCACCCATGCCTCGTCCACCGGTGGTTTGCATAGCGGACATGTCGTCGGCCGAAAAGTTCTGTTCATTGATATTGTTGGTCTGACCGATAATGGTCAATCTTTTAGCATTATTAAAGTGGTTATATACACCACCTGCCTTGTACTTGTTGTCTAAGGAATATCCGGCAAAAACTCTACCAAATTGTCCTTGGCGGAAATCCGGTTTGGTAACGATGTTGATGGTTTTTTCTTCATTACCGTCGGATATGCCGGTAAATTGAGATTGGTCACTGGCGCGGTCAAATACCTGAACCTTGTCCACCATATTAGCAGGCATGTTCTTAAGTGTTGCAGACGGATCAGAGCCAAAAAATACGGCACCATCGACCATTACCCTTTTGACGTCTTCTCCTTGTGCCTGGATCTTACCTTCTACCTTCTGTATGCCGGGCATCTTGGTAACCAAGTCTTCGGCGGTAGCATCAGGGTTGACCTTAAACTGAGTAGCCCTGATTTCGGAAGTGTCTCCTTTGACGGTCACAGGAGGTGTGCGGCCTACAATTTCAATCCCTTTCAAGGTGATATCGTCCGGATCTAATTCTATTGGCATATTAAAAACCGGGTTAAACCCAATTTCTATTGCTTTCTTGAAAGTTTTGTAGCCCACATAACTTGAAACAACAATATAAGGGCCGGCTTTTAAGCCACTAAAGGTAAACTGTCCATTGACATCTGACGTAATTACGGCGACATCGCTTGAGTCAGGCATCGATTTTAAAATTACACTTGCCCCAATAAGTGTTGATTGGTCAACTTTATCGACGACTTTACCCGATATTTTATAGTTCTGAGCCTGAATAAATGAGGCAGTTAAAAAGAATGTTGTAATGAAAATTGTTAGTCTCAAGTTACTCGTTTTTAAATTTGAGTGCGAAATAATGCAAATATTTATTCTTAGAGTGTTTTCATAATGTTAAATTATTGAAAACCATTCAAAAAGAACGCAAAAAGCTTCTATTTGTTACGATGATAGTCTTGTATTTTGGTACGTTGGTCGAAAAATAGACTTAAACCCTTATAAAATCAATAATTACAGACGCATTTCAACTCCGTTTTCTTTTGCTCGGTATTGCGATTTGAATTGTATAAAAACGACCCAAATGTTTTATTTTCATACTTTTCTAAAACATGAGTAATCCTTGTTTATTTAATACCTTATGTAGATGGAAGAAAATGACCACTTTTATCGGCTTATATCTCTAATTGTTGCATCTCAACCAATCGGGTATAGAGGCCTCCTCGTTGCATTAATTCCTGGTGGCTACCTCGTTCTGCTATTTTTCCCTGTTTTAATACAATGATTTCGTCGGCGTGTTGGATGGTGCTTAGGCGATGGGCTATAATAATTCCTGTTTTGTTTTGAGTAAGCTTATCGATAGCATCCTGGACAAGCTTCTCACTCTCGGTATCGAGTGCTGATGTGGCTTCGTCCATAATAATTATGGGGGCATCTTTTAGAATGGCTCTGGCAATGGTGAGTCGTTGTCGTTGGCCACCACTAAGGCGCATTCCTCTATCTCCGATGAGTGTCTGATATCCATTTTCCAATTGTTCGATAAAGTCGTGTGCATTGGCTATTTTGGCTGCCTCTACGACTTTTTCCATTGTAATTTCTTCCCTTCCAAATGCTATATTATTATACACTGTATCGTTAAAAAGTATAGCTTCCTGAGTAACCATAGACATCTGTCGTCGTAACGAATCCATGGATATGTCTCGGATATCCTTTCCATCAATTTTGATAGCTCCCTGGCTGACGTCATAAAACCGAGGCAAGAGATCTACGATGGTCGATTTGCCGGCGCCACTTTCACCGACGATAGCAAGTGTTTTGCCCTTAGGTATAGTCAAACAAAAGTCTTGAAGAATAGTCGTATCGCCGTTGTATGAGAAGTTGACATGGTCAAATTCAATTTTTTGGTTAAACCTTTCCAATGTCGTCGCACCCTCTTTATCCCTGATGGTATCTTCCTGATCTAAGATGTCAAAGACTCTTGAGCCGGACACCATTCCCCGTTGTAAATTGGCAAAGGCCTGACCAATATTCTTTGCCGGATTCAAGACAGAGAAATACAATCCGAGATATCCTAGAAACATGGAAGCCGTCAAGCCGCCCGTATTAGTTAATACAAGATGACCCCCATATAGGATAATTACGGCAATGACTGCTACTCCCAGTGTTTCTGATAATGGTGAGGCTAATTCCCTGTTGGTAACAATTCTCTTCACAACACGGGTGTATTGATCATTGAGTTTTTGGTATTGATTTCTGACAAAACCCTCTGCATTGAAGATTTTGATGACTCTATTGCCCGTTATCATCTCATCGGTATAAGACATGAGGCTGCCAAGGAGATTTTGACTGACAATGGATTTTTTCCTTAATCCTCTCGAAATCTTATTGATGATAAAACCAGATAAAGGAAAGAAAATAATTGTAAAGAATGTGAGCTCTTTGGAAATCACAAACAAGGCAGTAAAGGTCACTATGATGGTCAAAGGATCCCTGAACAATACCTGAATAGAAGTAACGACTGTGTTCTCAATTTCACTGACATCATTGCTTAATGTGGAAAGGAGATGGCCTTTTTGCCTTGTGTTGTAAAATTCAACAGAAGTATTGGTAAGCTTATTAAATAGTTGATTTCTTATCTTACGTACTAAATGAACCCTCATCCTGGCAAGCACTTTCTGGCTTAAAAAGCCAAAAGTATTTTTTAAAATAGTGACTAAAAGCAGGATAATAGTGATATATGCTAAGAGCATGAATTTTTGATTGGCCCCCGAACTAAATTGCCAGGCATAATACTTAAATATGTCTTGAATGTAGGCAGTGCTGAATGAAAATATCGGAAAGGCTTCCGGCTTGACAATAGGATTATCCTTGAAAAGAAAATCTAATAATGGAATAATCATGACAAAGTTGAGCAACCCAAATATAGTATAGAAAAAAATATATACTACATATTCAGGAATGTAGTGATGGTATGGCTTTGAAAATCTTAATAGTTTAAAAAAAAGTTTCATCCTGTCTTGATTTGTTGGCTATCGTATTCATTCCGATTGAACCCGACGCAAAAGTACAATATTTTATGATGAACACGATTCTGGATACCATTAATAAAACGGTGTGCGGAATTATGAAAACATCCGGAATTGGAGCATTTAATGGAGGAT
>CAKUWM010000081.1 GCA_934699305.1 uncultured Saprospiraceae bacterium
TAATATATCACTTTTTTATAATATTTATGAACTTTTTGAAGATAATTAGCATTTACAACATAGCACAATGTAGTAAAGGGTAAGACCTATTTCATTTTTAACTATAATTCAGGAGGAAATCGCAATAATTCTACTTATAACATTGTGTAATAAATGACGATAGGTAATAATTTAAGATGAAACGAAGAATTCAAATAATTCCATTAATAGTTGTGTTTTTTTGCTTTTTCAGCAAAGTGTATGGAACAGGAGACTCTATTCATATCCTTACGGTAAATGATACCATTTTTATTCAAAAAGATAGTTTGGGTATAAATTTCTTTTACCACAAAGTCGAACCCAAGCAGACAATGTACAGCATCTGTAGATTTTATGGTTTGAAACAAAAGCAATTACAAGAATTGAACCCAGCATTGAAAGTCAGAGGAATTCAGATAGGCGAATTAATAAAGGTACCTATTAGTGCGAAATTGATTCGTGTTTCAGCTTTGCCTTTAAATAATGTAAAATATTCACCTATTTTTTATGAAGTCATGCCAGGAGAGGGTTTAAACAAAATATCGAGAAATTATTTTGCAATTAAACCAGAAAAGTTAATGCAGATCAATGGTATGGTTTCACCTGAACTAAAACTTGGTCAGTTGTTACTTATTGGCTGGATCCCTTTGAACTTGTTTTATGAGCCTAAAGGTCAAATTGCCACGGTTGCCAAGAAAGACGAGAAATTAAAGGCTAAGACTTCCACTCCTACGAAAGATTTAAATAAAGAAAAGAATACCACTCAACTTGCAATAGAAAAAGATATTGCAAAAGCCAATGTTGCAGATGCTGTTGAAAAAGTTGAAAAAGAAGAAGCATTGAATACCACTGAATCCAACAAGGTTAAGTTTGAAAAGAGTAATCGCCAAAAAGTTGATGATCAAGGAATTGCGTTCTGGCATAAAGAAATGCGAGGTAATAAAGGATTGTATGTGTTACACCGTAGCGCAACACGTGGTTCTGTTATAAAAATTAGCAATCCAATGTTTGGCACTACCGTTTATGCCAAAGTAGCTGGAAATATTTCAGCCAGTGCCTACCCGGATGAAGTTATGATCGTTGTATCACCGGAAGTTGCTGGCAAATTGGGAGCAAGAGACGCTCGGTTTTTTGCCAAAATAAGCTATCTACAATAAGTTAAGGATTATACGAGATTTTGAATTATGTCATATTGGGTTAAAATATGATGTTGTCCCGACGAATCTACTGTAATCACAGCCGGTACCTGCTTCGAAATATAATTACTAAGGGCTTTTACCGGTAAATTCTCATCCACAAGAGGGAAGGGCTCTTGCATGACTTCACCAACAGAAACCGTTGAAATGTTATCCGGATTGGTTAAAATACTTCCAATAATATCGGTTTCTGTGACAGAACCTACTATTTTATCTTCATCAGTGACGACCATTTGTGAGAAATCATTCTCTTTCATCTGATTAAAGGCATCTTTTAATTTTGCATTTTTGGTTACTGTGATAAGACCTGCATCTTTTTTCTTTCTGATTAGATCACTAAGTTTTAATTCAGATTGAATAAATCCACGATCTCGCATCCAGTCATCATTGTATATTTTGGCGACATATCGACTGCCATGGTCATGAAAGATAATCACGACAACATCTTCATCTTTCAACGAATCTTTAATCTGCAATAATCCCGCCATTGCGGAGCCTGCACTGTATCCCAGCAACAATCCTTCCTCTTTGGCAAGCCTCCGGGCCATCAAAGCACCATCTTTATCCGATACTTTTTCAAATTTATCAATTAAGTTGAAGTTGACATTTTGAGGGAGGATATCTTCTCCTATACCTTCAGTGATATAAGGATAGATTTCCTTTTCATCAAAGATACCCGTTTCTTTATACTTTTTGAAAACTGAACCATAGGTGTCGATTCCAATAATTTCAATATTGGGATTTTTTTCTTTTAAATACTTCGCTGTACCACTTACTGTTCCGCCTGTTCCGACACCGACGATCAATTTTGTGATTTTACCTTCAGTCTGCTCCCATATTTCCGGTCCGGTCGTCTCATAGTGGGCTTGAGTGTTAGCGAGGTTGTCATATTGATTAAACCAAAAAGAATTAGGTATTTCATGACTCAATCTTTGTGCAACCGAATAATAGGAGCGAGAATCAGATGGTTCCACATTGGTTGGACATACGATAACCTCAGCTCCCATAGCTTTCAGCATATCCATTTTTTCTTTGGATTGTTTATCGCTGGTTGTGAAAATAGCCTTATATCCCTTGACGGTAGCCACCAAAGCAAGCCCCATTCCTGTATTTCCTGAAGTACATTCGATAATAGTTCCACCGGGTTTAAGTTTGCCTTCTTTTTCGGCTACCTCAACCATTTTGAGCGCCATTCTGTCTTTAATAGAGTGGCCGGGATTAAATGTCTCAACTTTTGCAAGAATAGTGCCCGGAAGGCCGGAAGTGATTCTGTTTAGCTTAACCAATGGTGTATTGCCAATCGTTTCAAGGATATTATTAAAATACATAATTATAGTTCAAATTAAACGGCAAAGGTAGTAAAATTACAAGATAAAAGAATAACCATGGTGAATATGGCGTGTATAACAAATTGCACTTGTTCTTACCATTTGACCTTTTGCTCCAAAAGGAGAACAATGACAAGGAAGGAAACTTCATTTTTGGGTTCTACATCTTTAGGGGAGTTAGAGGAGTAAAAGAATAAAAAAATATATTTTCTATACTTGAAAAAAAATTTAAAATCAATTCCAATAAAAAAGGGAACCATCAGGCTCCCTTTCTTGTACCGCCGGTGGGAATCGAACCCACACGACATCGCTGTCACTGGATTTTGAATCCAGCGCGTCTACCAATTCCGCCACAGCGGCAAGTCATTAAAACGAAAAATGCGCTTCAATGGGAGGCAAAAGTATTAATACTTTCTTCAATACGCAATAGATATTTGCTAATATAATAAAATTTTTTTAATTTTTTATAAGCTTCTGTATCTATTTGATGTGTATCATATTGATTTAGAATAACTTTTGCTGATTCTAATTCTGTGCTTTTTTTTGCTTCCAATTGTAATTTAAAGTCGTTTATCGCTTTTTCATCCTTATTTTCCTTGGCATTTTCGATTTCCATGTTCATTTCAAGCATTTCCATCAGAAAATCTTGAGGTAACTGATATTTTTCATCCGGTATGATAATCCCTTCCAGTTGAAGAATATATTCTAATCGGGTGTAACCGTCTTTTAGTGTGGCATACGCCTTATTGTTATATTCTGAAAGAGTTATGGCTTCTGCTTCATCAATATTGGATTTGTCAGGATGGAGTGCCATGGATTTAGCTATGAAAGCTTTCCTTAATAAGGTTTGGTTTAAATTATAAGCTTTTTCTAATGAAAACCATTCGAAATAATTTGTCATTTAAATGCTCTTATTACGTCTAAACCATTGGCATATAATAATAAGCCTAATAATAATATCATTCCAATTGTGGTAGCGACTTCCATAACTTTATCATTGACCTTTTTACCGGTAATGACTTCCCATAATAAAAACATTATATACCCACCGTCAAGAGCCGGAATAGGCAATAAGTTCATAAAACCTAATATCAAAGAAAGGATGGCAGTAATATTCCAGAATCTTTCTGTATCCCATTGTGAAGGGAATAGTTTGGTTATACTTGCAAAGCCACCCAATGATTCGGAAGGCTTTATTTTACCGGTAAACATCTGACCAAAAGCAGATATTTGAGTCGATATAAAATCGTATCCGTTTTTAAATCCGGTTGGCATCGCCTTAAAAAATGAATATTTTATCGTATCTAACTTGAAAAATTCAGATAAAGGAGCAGGGTTAAAGCCGATTTGTCCTTGATCTGTTAGTTGTAATTGATTGATTGTCATAGAATCGCCGTTACGAATTATGCCTATATCAACTTTTTTACCTTTTTTCTCTTTCAACTGTGGTGACAAATCTGTAAAAAATGGAGCAGCTACGCCATTAATACTGATAATTTGATCTCCTTTTTGAAGACCGGCTTTAGCGCCGTTGGAGGCAGGGTCGATATTGAATACGATGGTAGGAAATCGGGGCGCTATCATTCCGGCCGCTTCACTTTGGTTAGCTTTTAATTTTTCAACACCAGCCTCCGGAATTGTAACTTCAGTAATCTTACCGTTTCTTTCAACTTCAATATTTCTTACATCATTGAGTAAAACATCTTTTGCAACTTCAGCACCATTAAAATAATCCAACGTTCTGTCACCAATTTTCACGATTTTATCACCATCTTGCAATCCCATGTCTTTGGCAAGTTGAGTGGTAGCGATTCCATACTTCATTTCACGAATAGAAAGCTTTTTTTCTCCATAAAAGTAAAGAAGCAATCCAAATATTAAAAAACCGAGGATAAAATTAACGGTAACACCGCCTATCATGATAATAAGCCTTTGCCATGCTTTCTTGGATCTAAATTCCCATGGTTGTGGAGGCCTCTTGGTAAATTCTTTGTCCATACTCTCATCCACCATACCGGATATCTTTACATACCCACCTAAGGGTAACCAACCCACTCCATATTCTGTATCCCCTTTTTTGAATTTGAAAAGAGAGAACCAAGGATCAAAGAACAAGTAAAATTTTTCTACCCTTGTCTTAAATAACTTAGCAGGAATAAAGTGTCCTAATTCATGCAATATAACCAATATTGAAAGGCTGAGTATCAATTGGGCAATCATGACTAATATATCCATCAATTTTCGTTTTAATTAATTTACTTTGTACAAACGTTGTTTTGTGTTTTTAGTTGTACTTTTTCGGGTGCAAAGGTAAATGTTTATATTTGTTTTGCTAATATTGTCCATATTTATTATTGTAATATGTTGCAGCTATTTTGGGGAAAGAAGATTAATGACTCTGTCTTTATAGTGGAAGATGATGACGTGGGACATATTATCAAAAGTCTTAGACAAAAGGTAGGTGATGAAATAGATTTGATTGACGGTAGTGGTGCAATCTATCATTGTGTCATTACCAAGGTGTCGAGAAATCAGATTGATACGGTAGTAATGTCATCTAAAATCGCGGTGAAGTCTTGGAATCACAACATAACATTGGGAATTTCATTATTGAAAAATGTAGATCGTATTGAATGGCTTGTTGAGAAAGTTGTTGAGCTGGGTATAGAATCCATTGTATTTATGCATTGTGAAAGAAGTCAGAAATCAAACTTCCGGGTGGATAGAATCAACCGAATTGTCCAGGCAGCCATGAAACAATCCAACAATGTATATATGCCGGATATACAATATATTAAATATATAGATTTAATTGCAGATAAGAAATTTGAACTGTATAATAAATTTATCGCGCATTGTGAGAATTCTGACAAAACGTTATTGAGACATTCCTCATTTCCGGAACCTAAGTCTATTGTACTTATTGGTCCGGAGGGTGACTTTACAACTAAGGAAATAGAATTGGCAAGTCAGAATGGTTATATTCCTATTTCATTGGGTCAGTCACGCTTGCGGACTGAAACAGCTGGATTATATGCTGTTGCATCAATAAAAGCATTGACTAATTAGGCATGATTTGATTAGCTTATATGTTTTAGTAAAAGTAACTTTTTTTTACAGCGTAACCATTTTTAGTAAAGAGTAACACTCAAATTCTAAGAAATAGGATGATTTCCTTCATTTCATTACTTTTGCGCTCAATTTAATACACTATGGATAGGTTAAAAGAGATCGAAAAGCGAAGGACATTTGGTATAATAAGTCACCCGGATGCCGGAAAAACAACACTTACAGAAAAATTGCTCCTTTTTGGTGGAGCCATTCAGGTTGCCGGGGCAGTTAAGTCTAATAAGATAAAAAAGACTGCCACTTCTGACTTCATGGAGATTGAGAAACAGAGAGGTATCTCGGTTGCAACATCAGTTATGGGATTTGAATACAAGAATTTGCAAATCAATATATTAGATACGCCCGGACACAAGGATTTTGCAGAAGATACTTATCGAACACTTACCGCCGTAGATAGTGTCATTGTCGTTATAGACGTTGCAAAAGGGGTTGAACCTCAGACAGAAAGATTGGTTGAAGTGTCGAGAATGCGGAATACTCCAATTATTGTCTTTATCAATAAGTTAGATAGGGAAGGGCTTGATGCCTTTGATCTTTTGGATGAAATCGAAAAAAAACTAGGTCTCAATGTTTGTCCTTTGTCATGGCCGATTGGGATGGGGCAGCATTTTCAAGGTGTTTACAATATTTTTGAGAAAAAAATATCTTTATTTAGAGCTCATGGTAAGCAGCAGGAAGAAGAAACGACTTTGATAACCGATATACAAGACCCTTCGGTTGAAAAACTTATAGGCGAGCGTCCGGCAAAAGATTTGCGAGATGAAATGGAGACAATACATGGTGTTTATCCGGAATTTGATAAAACATTATATCAAGAGGGTAATCAATCACCTGTATTTTTTGGAAGTGCAGTCAATAATTTTGGTATTAAGGAATTGTTGGATTGTTTTATTCAAATTGCACCTCCGCCCCAACCAAGGGAGACAGAGGAGAGAATTATTATGCCACAAGAAGACGTATTTTCTGGTTTTGTTTTTAAGATACATGCTAATATGGACCCCAAACATCGTGATAGAATAGCATTCCTTCGCATTTGTTCGGGTGAATTTAAACGAAATACCAATTATTTCCACGTGAGAAAGGGAAAGCAGATGAAGTTTAGCAATCCGACTACTTTTATGGCATCTAAAAAAGAAATTGTTGAAGAAGCATATCCGGGAGATGTTGTCGGACTTTACGACTCCGGCAATTTCAAAATAGGAGATGCACTGACGGAAGGCGAAGTGCTGCATTTTAAAGGATTACCAAGCTTTTCTCCGGAGCAATTCAGATTTGTTAATAATGCCGACCCGATGAAGTCCAAACAACTTGCCAAAGGCTTGGAACAGTTGATGGATGAAGGTGTGGCTCAAATGTTTACCAAAGAAGATAATGGAAGAAAAATTGTTGGAACGGTCGGAGCGTTACAGTTTGACGTTATCCAATTTAGGTTGGAACATGAATATGGCGCTAAATGCACATACGAACCGGTGCATTTGTATAAAGCTTGTTGGATAACATCGTCTAAACAATCCGATATGGATGCTTTTGTTCAGCGACGTAAAAAAGATGTTGCCAGAGACCAGGACGACATGCTGGTATATCTTGCAGAAAGCCAATGGGCTTTGAAAACTGTAAGGGAAAATCATCCGGAAATTGACTTCCATCTTACGACAGAGCAGTTGTAATGTATTTGATTATTTGGGTAAGATTTAAAAATTTTACCGAATAGTTGCAAAAGACTTGCCATATATTAAAATTAAATATTATCTTTGTTCTTGAGCTCTAAGCATATATGTAAAATTGCTGAGTATTTGATAAGATAACTACATAATTTTATAGATCTTATGGCAACAAGAAAGCCTAAGGAAGCACCACTTTCTTTTGTACAAAAAGTTAAGAAAGTATCGACAGATGATCGGATTCCCAAGATTTCCGGCTTATTCTGCTATTTATTAGCCTTGTTTTTATTCATTTCCTTCTCATCCTACATCTTTACATGGGAGGCAGATGATAGCTTTTTGAGACCATTCAAATGGGATAATTTATTCGATTCAAGTATTCAAGCCGAAAACTGGTTTGGCAAATTTGGAGCGCTTATTTCGAAATCTATAATATACTGGACTTTTGGGATATGTTCATTTGCTTTAATATTTTTATTGATTAGAATAGGATATCGGTTGATAAATGGCAAAGGTAGTGCGCGCATCTGGCCTATGTTTAGAAATGTCTTCTTTACAATGGTATTGGGCTGTACTTTTTTTGAATTAATTTTACCCGATGCCTCCTTTGCTTATAGTGGAGCATACGGAAAGAAGATTGTGGATTGGGGCTATACTTATGTCGGAAGACCGGGAACATGGTTGGTATTTATCTTTGTACTATTGGCTATAGCAGTATGGTTTCGCAATGCCCAACCTGAGTTGTGGTCACTTAAACGCTTCTTTCCTGAGTTAAATAAAAACTTCTTCTCGTTTCTCAATTTCACCTCATTCATTGATGGTTTAAAAAAGCGGATGCGAGAGCGGGAACAAGAGTATTATGATAATATTGAAGCGGAGGTACAACAATCTGATATTCCTGATGACGACAATTCAATGGATAATTTATCAGAAAATACGGATGAAGATGATGAAGGATTTAATCCTGTTAAGGTAGGTTCTACCGGAGTCGAAAAAGAGAATGTATCAAATGAAGTCCCTTTTGAATTTGAAAATATTGAATCTGAAAACAATCACAATAGGTCTAAAGATAAAAATGATCAACAAATCGGCTTTGAAATAGAGGAGAATAACCATATAATTCCAACAGTTGATAATGTTGAGCCTTCAAATGAACAAGAACCGCCACTTAACATCCTGTCAGCTGATGATGAAGAATTACTCAAAATTAATGCCGAATTGGATAATCCCGATGAGCCTTATGATCCGGTTTTGGAACTTTCTAAGTATCAAAAACCCGGATTAGACCTCCTTGATACGTATGAGGACAAAATGGTACAAATTGATCATTCTGTTTTGAATGCAAATAAAGATCAGATTGTCAACACATTACTTAATTATAAAATAGAAATTATCAAAATAAGGGCGACAATTGGTCCTACAGTTACGCTGTATGAGATTGTTCCTGCTCCGGGTGTGAGGATATCTAAAATTAAAAACCTGGAAGATGATATAGCATTGTCACTTGCAGCCCTGGGAATACGGATAATTGCTCCTATTCCAGGAAGAGGAACTATCGGGATTGAAGTTCCTAATCAAAACAAACAAATCGTAGGATTGAAGGAAGTGCTGAATTCCGAACGTTTTCAGACTGCTCAGATGGATCTTCCTATCGCATTTGGTAAAACCATTAGCAACGAAGTCTTTGTAGCTGATTTGGCCAAAATGCCACACTTATTAATAGCAGGAGCAACCGGACAAGGTAAGTCCGTAGGTATCAATGCCATTCTTCTTTCTATCATCCAGCATAACCACCCCGCTTATGTAAAATTGGTGCTAATAGACCCCAAAAAGGTGGAGTTATCTATTTATAGCCGCTTGGAGAACCATTTTATGTGTATGTTACCGGATCAGGATGAACCAATAATCACGGATACAAAAAAAGTTATTAGGACACTCAATTCTCTTGTGATTGAGATGGACTCGCGATATGACTTGCTCAAAAAAGCCGGTGTACGTAATATTAGAGAATATAATCAGAAATTTACAGAACGAAAACTTAACCCAAATAAAGGTCATCGATTCTTGCCCTTTATTGTGCTTGTTATCGATGAATTTGCAGATTTAATCATGACTGCCGGAAAAGAAATCGAAACTCCTATTGCCCGAATAGCTCAATTAGCGAGAGCTGTGGGGATTCATTTGGTTATTGCGACACAGCGTCCTTCTGTAAAAATCATAACCGGTATTATAAAAGCCAATTTCCCTGCTAGAATTGCATTCAAAGTTTCTTCCAAAATTGATTCAGGCATAATATTGGATGCGGGAGGTGCGGATCAACTCATTGGTAGAGGCGACATGCTGTTATCGGCTGATGGAAAAATTGTACGGATTCAATCTGCCTTCGTCGATACTCATGAAGTAGATCGAGTCGTTCAATTTGTATCGGAACAACAGGGATTTCCAACCCCTTATATGTTGCCGGATGTGCCGGATGAAGCTGAAGGAGGAGGAGAAAGAGGTCAATTGAAATTGGCTGATATCGATGATTTGGCCCAAGAAGCTGCATTGTTAGTTGTTACAAATCAACATGGCTCAACC
>CAKUWM010000082.1 GCA_934699305.1 uncultured Saprospiraceae bacterium
CTGTTCGGTTAATGCAGTTTAATGCTTTAGCCAAAATCCTTGCACATGTAGTCTTTCCTACTCCTCTCGGCCCTGTAAATAAGAATGCATGAGCCAACTTATCTTGTGAAAACGCCATCTTAAGCGTATGCGAGATATGCTCTTGTCCCAAAACGTCCTGAAATCGGGCGGGCCGGTATTTTCTTGCGGAAACAATAAATTGAGTCATAAAGTCAAAGATATGACTATCATGTGATGTATGCAAATGTATCTTTTAATTAGGATTTTGTGCATCCTCCCTTATCACACAACCAACTGTATAACAATATTTTATACCACTCCACACCCTAAAACTATCGCAATACTTCTATTATTCATCTATAAGCCTTCATTACACCGATTGATTCGGAAAGAAGGTGTGGTCTATGATTGAATTAGAATGATATTTTATGAAAAAATGATATCTTTCACCCAATTTTAAATTCAAATTCGATGAAAATCGCATTAGCACAACTCGATTACACAATAGGTGACTTTGAAGGCAATCTGAATAAAATCACTTCTTATGTTAAAAAGGCAGAAGACGAGGGAGCCGATATTGTTTGCTTTGGTGAATTGGCCACCTGTGGATATCCACCGGGGGATTTCCTCAATTTCAAGGAATTTATCCACCGTTGTGAACAGTCGATAGAACAAATTAAACTACTTTCATCACATATAGCCATCATCATTGGGTCTCCTTCGGTCAATCCGAAGATTGAAGGCAAAGACTTACTCAATAGTGCTTATTTTCTGCACCAGGGGGAAGTGATTGGAGTGGCGCACAAGGCTCTACTGCCAACCTATGACATCTTTGACGAATACCGTTATTTTGAGCCCGCCGCAGACTTTTCTATCATTGAATTTATGGGCAAAAAGATAGCTCTGACAGTATGTGAAGATATTTGGAATGTCGGCAATGACAATCCGCTTTATCCGATATGTCCGATGGATGAATTAATGGGACAATCTCCTGATATGATGATTAATATTAGTGCTTCTCCCTTTGATTATATGCAGGCTGAGGATAGGATGAATGTTATCCGGGCAAATACCGACCGGTACAAGCTACCTCTTTTCTATATCAATCATACAGGGGCACAGACAGACATCGTATTTGACGGGGGATCTGTTGTTGCCTCGCCCGACGGAAACATATATCGGGAGATGCCGTATTTTACAGAAACTTTGGAATGTTTTAATTTGGATGAAGTAATAAAAGGTGGAGTAAACAACATACAACAACGTGCAAAGGTATCACTAATCCACCGGGCACTCCTTGTCGGTATTCAGGCATATTTTAGGAAGCTCAATTTAAAATCTGCCATTTTAGGACTTTCCGGAGGCATAGATAGTGCCGTCGTTGCTGTACTTGCGGTTCAAGCTCTTGGCAAAGATAATGTTAGGGTCGTCTTGATGCCATCACAATACAGTTCTTCTCATAGTATAGAAGATGCTACAGCATTGGCACAAAAGCTTGGAATTCGGTTTGATATTGTTCCGATAAAACATTCTTTTGATGCCATAGAATACACCTTGCAGCCCCTTTTTATCGGCAAGGACGCTGATGTAACTGAAGAAAATATACAAGCCCGCATAAGAGGAATTCTTTTGATGGCGCTAAGTAATAAGTATGGAAACATTTTACTCAATACCAGTAATAAAAGCGAGATGGCTGTCGGATATGGCACCTTGTATGGCGATATGTGTGGAGGTCTTGCCGTATTGGGAGACGTGTATAAAACGGAGGTTTATCAACTTGCACAGTATATCAATAGGGAAGAAGAAATTATCCCCAATCATTCCATTATCAAGCCACCTTCAGCCGAATTGAGGCCTGGACAAAAGGATAGCGATAGCCTACCGCCTTATGAGGTTTTAGATCCTATTCTGTATCACTATATTGAAGAATCTAAGAGTCCGGAAGAAATTATCGCAATGGGATATGAACGCATTTTGGTATTAAACATACTTCGTAAGGTTAATATCAATGAGTTTAAGCGCAAACAATCTGCACCTGTTATTAGAGTCTCTCCCAAAGCTTTTGGGCCGGGTCGCAGGATGCCCATCGTCGGAAAATATTTATCCTAAACCCTAATTCCGCATTAGTCAAATACAGAATTGATCAGTACATCGGGATTGCCCTCATAATCAGCACTATACGACCTTTCAAATTCTTTACTGCTTAATTCGGACTAAAAAAACAAAGCCACTTCCTGATTCAAGAAGTGGCTTGCTTCGCATGAATAATGCTCCAATTTATTTGGTTTGACCCTTAGAAAGAGCCGTAAATTCCTCTGTTTTTGACTTGATGATCGCGCTTAGCTTAACGCCTTCGGCACCTGCCTTTTCAACCATAGCATTTCCTTCAGCTGCTATCGTGCTAAACTTTTCGCCCAATTTTGTCAGACAATCCATATTTTTCTCATCCAAGCACTTCTTGTATTCTTTCAATAAATCATCATACGTAGCAGCATACTGATCTACCTCCGGGGAAGAAAATTCAGGAACTCTTTGTTCTGTAGGAGCTACAGTAGTAGTAGTTGCAGTGTTCTCTGCCGGTGTTGCATCAGCTGGATTGCTTTTTTTACAACTTGCCAAAGAAAGCACTACCAAAAATAAAAAACCTAATATTCTCATGTTTTTAATTTATATAATTTTAAATGTATTAATTCGGGTTTTCTCCGGCCACAATTGCAGAATATTCCTTCTGTCTGGTCGCTAAGTATTGTTTGAAATTAGAAAGTTCATCGCCACTAAGTCCTTTGATGACAGTAGCGGATTTTGAGGATAATTCTAATAACTTATCAGTTAGGCCGGACAAACTTTGTTGTTTGGAATTACTCACAGCCTCCCAATAAGACGACATGAAGGCATCATACTCTTTCACAAAGTCTGTTGCTTCCTTTGATTTGAACACCGGAGCTGCTGATAAATTGAAAGCAGCGCCTTCTCTTGCCGGCATTGGGGCGAGCTTTGTTTTGACGCCACTTTCCACCTGAACCGTATCTGTTGGAATAGAAGTTGCAGCCTGTTCTGTCGTTGCGGTATCACTTTTGCAAGCCATCAATGAGCTTATCAAAATGCTTAAAATCAATACTTTTTTCATAGTCATGTGTTATATCATCCGCCTCAAAAAGCAGATAATTTTTGATAGTTAAAGTTTGTTAGTTTATTTTTTTGTCCCTTGAGAAATCGCGGTAAATTCAGCCGCTTTTTCTGTCATTATTTGGATGAGCTTTTGTTGATTTTCACCGGTTGCTTCTTTTACTGCCTTGTCACCTTGAGCCGTTAATTCAGTGAATTTAGTGGTTAGATTAGTGAGAGCAGCAGCGTCTTTAGCTTCCAATGCTGTTTTATATTCAGTTAATAGATTGTCATAAGATGCAATATATTGGTTGATATCATCCGATGTTATTCCGGTAGCTTCACCTACTTCAGCAGCAGTTGTAGTCTCGGTTTGTGTGGCAGCTGGTTCAGTAGCAGTCGTTGCTTTCTTACAACTTGCCATAGAAAGTAGCAATAAAAATAAAAAACTAAATGTTCTCATGTTAATAATTTAAAAATATGTATTTAATAAAAGTATAATTCCTTAAATATTATATGGTTTTAAATAGTTCCATATCATCATAAAATATATTTAAATTTCTTCGATTTTATTTTGTTTCAAAAAATCGAAGAAAATGTTCAATGTATCATTGTGACGTGATGTTTGTAAAAAAGTCAAAAGTTTTATCATTTTATTTTACAAATTGCTAATGTCACATCTTTCCCTTATCCCAATTATATCCGTTCTCACCTTCCATTTCTATCTTACTCGATGAAACTTTTTATTACCTACCGTGTAATACTATACGATATGAAATATTTTGTGCAAAGATAATACCGATTATACAAATAATAGTGACCTATTCCAATGTGTGTATAACAAATTGCCCTTTCAATTTTATTCCAATCAACGTCTGACTGTTTAATACCGATTTGACTTTATAATATAGACCAATTAATGGAAATGACATATTGTACTTAAAGATGTCAATGCAATGCTCAACATCCCTGTCATTCAATCACTTTTATTTCTACGCGTCGATTCTGCTTTGCCTCTTCTTCATTTTTGGGTTCAGGAAATACCATCTGGGAGTTGGAATAAGATTTACATATATATTTTTTAGTATCTACATTGGCTTGATTAAGATAATCTCTGATGGCGTGGGTTCTATCTAATGCCAGGTTAAAATACCAATTAGGATCACCAAAGTAGGATTTAGGTCCATTGACGTGCCCTCCTATTTCAAGGCTGAGGCTGGGATTGCTTCTCACAAAGCGTAATAAATTTATCAGTTCCGGCTTTGATTCAGGCAATAATATTGCTTTATCTCCAACAAAATAGAGGTTTTGTAGGGCAACTTTTTCCCCGGCTTTAATTTTATTGATGGTTATATCACCGATAGGCAAATCTTTGGATGTGTTGATAGTCCGGGTAGAAAACATGTAACCCGGTGCAAAGACACCAAAAGTTACATCTTTTTTTTCAGGTACTATAAATGCAAAGTTCCCTTTATCATCGGTAGTTGTTGAGTCTAAAAGGCCATTAGCCTGAATAAATATCGTAGCTTTTGATTTTTTACTTCCCTTGAGGACAACCCTACTCTTAAAAAGTCGGTATTTCTGAATTTCGAAGACAAATATATTGGCTCGTCGGTTAAAAGCCCTACCATCTTCATCAACATTGGGCAGGACAGGCTTTATTTCACCGATGCCTTTGGTTGAAATAAGAATTTCGGGAACTCCTATTTCCAATAGGTATGCTTTAATTGCAGATGATCTCCTTTCTGATAACTTTTGGTTGTATTGGAGGCTGCCAATTGAATCCGTATGCGCCTGAATACGAAAGACATAGGGCGTGACGACATTTAATTCCTCAAAGAAGTCTTTTATTTCTTCTTTAAATTCATCGGATATCTTATAGGAATCTGATTCAAAATGTACGGTCAAACGATCCTTGAGAGTCTCAGTAAATTGACCATAAGAGAGAGGATAATAGCTGACATAGAGGCACAATATCAGTATTATCCGTATCCATTTTTTTTGTATGTAAGGAGTTAAAGCCACCTTCACTTCAAATCAATATTTATTATAATTGCTAAGTTAAGACAAATAACGTTATGAATCAATTTTTGGTACATGATTTTTTAACTTTGAAGCTTTCAAATATAATAATTTTGCCTAATGTATCGAATTATGCCTGAAAATGGGGATTGATATATAAAATGTAGTACCTGTATTCAGTTCTGACTTGAAGGTAATAGTACCCTGGATTGAATCTATGATTGACTTGCACATCGCCAGACCTAATCCCATGCCACTATTTTTAGTTGTGAATCTTGGATAGAATACTTTCTCATACATTTCAGTAGGAATTCCAATGCCATTATCTTTGATTGAAAGAATAGCATGTTCTTTGTCCTGTCTAAGTTCTATATCGATTTTACCTGATTTTCCGGGAGGTATGGACTGTATCGCATTTTGCATCAAATTGTTCAAGACCCTTACCATGTGAGATTTGTCAGCCATGATTATAATGTCATCCATCGGCACTCTTAAGCTAAATGCTATGTCGTCTTTCTTTCTGAAAAGCTCATGAATGGAGGTTATCAGCTCATTGAAATTCAGGTATTCGATGACGGGGGCGGGCATTTTAGCAAAGTTGGAGAACTCCGATGCAATGCTTGCCAGGTTGTCGATTTGTTCGATAATCGTGTTTGCTGTTTCCTTTACGACTTGTTGCGCTTCTTCCTTTGAAAGCGACATAATTTTGCGTTCAAGGTATTGAATACTCAGTTTCATTGGCGTTAGCGGATTCTTGATTTCGTGAGCCACTTGCTGTGCCATATCCCGCCAGGCACCTTCCCTTTCACTCTTGATGATAAGGTCGGTACTTTCTTCAAGCTGCGTTATCATATTATTGTATTCATAGATTAGGGTACCTATTTCGTCCTGTTGCTCCCATTTCAGTTGTTCATTCTTCTTTCCTAATTTAATCTGACGTAGATTTTCCATAAGTCTAACTAAGGGTTTGGTAACTGAATTGGCAACAAAGTAGGCTATTCCCCCTGCAACCAACAACAGAAATATGTACACATTGAGCAATGTACCCAAAAAATCAGAGGCCGCAAAGAAGGTGTTGGTGTTGCCCTCAGAATATGGAACAGACAGCCATGCTGATCTTTCGTCATCTCCTTGCCTCAACCTAACATAAGCCGCCTTAATATAATTGCCATCGTCAGTCAACTCATAAAAAATAAGCTTATTCTTAAAGTTAAGCTGTAGATACGGAATGGGCGGCATCATAGATTGCATTTTCCTTGTTTCCCTGCCCGTTACTGAAGAAAACACTTCAAATCCTCTTGTATTGAACATGCTATAGTTGGTCTGATGACTCTGAGCCACTTTACGAAGCACGTTTTCATTGAGGGAATCCAAACCCGTCTGACCCAAAGTGGATTCTATATCCGAAGCCAAAGTAAATATCTTATCCTTCAGTTGGCTTTCTTCCATCTTAAAGGATAGATTTCTAAAATAATTACCCGTAATCAATGCAATAATCACAAAGGAAACCATGATGACCAAAATAATACTATATTCTATTCGCTGCCTAAGATTAAAATATCTGGATATGTGGATGGGTAGATCCTCCGGCAGGATATTAAAATATTGATTTAGAAATGCAATTAATATGACGAGAAATAACAATATAACTATGAGTAATGAACATAGAGAGACAGGTTTTAACAGCCCCAATAAGTCTTTGCCTACAATAATGCTGTAATTGGAATCTATAGAAGTGGAAACTTCTGAACGACCATTTCCGGTAGATTCAATCAAAACATTGTCTTTACCGCGTTGTTCATCGACTTTGATGTGGTCAAGATAAATATTGCCCTGACTTTCTATGAGATCTCCGTTGTGGTATATAGCATAATCGTATTTCCCGAGGGCATGTTGACCTTTATAAAAGTTCTTTACATCAAAAATTTGTTGCCTCGGGAGGATTAGTTTTTTTGAAATTAAGAAAAATATCTCGGGGGATGGTTTTTCTTGGATACCTTGCCAATATATTTTTATCCACCATGAATGAAAGGCGACGGCAGAATAAGCCTTTAAAAAAGCGGGATTTTCTTCAAATCTAATAGGATGCCGGCTGAAAAGCTGTATAATATTTTGTTGAGAACGAAGATAAGAGGAATCATTTTTATGTATAAAAAAATCAACCGTATAATATTGCCTGATATAATCGTATTGATTTAGGACAGATTGTATAACCTCTTTTGCGCGAATTTCATCTTGATGAATGATTGCTGTGGACAAAGCCTCATTTGCCTTTTTAGAATTCTTGAGTTGATTGACAAAGCTGCTTAAATCTTTCATCAATAAGGAATCATCGCGGTTGCTCAGAACATCTATTAATTTTTGCCTTTCCTCAAAGTCTTTATCTTTATTGAACTTAAACAAAGCGATGGTGCTAAATGCGGCGAAAAAAAATGTCCATATTACCAGCCACCCAAGCGATGGAGATTGTGTGGTGATAAATATGTCAAAAAGCAAAGCAAATAATATGGCTACAAGTAGAAGCATGGCTAAGGGTAAGTCCAGATTGGTCATTAGCACAAAGGGCAATATGAATAAAAATCCTATTGCCATACCGATAAGTTTTTTCTTCAACCTGATGCCATTCTTCAATAGGCTTTTGTTGATATTGTACGCAAAGACAAAATATCGAAATAAGAGAATTGCCAATAAAATCAAGCTTATAACAGGACCTTTCCCTTGATTCAACACATTGCTAAAGTCAAAATTAAGCCCACTATTTACAACCAATTCTCTCGCAAAAAATAGGATAAATACCAAGCCCAGATAGTCGGCCGTGTATATCAATACTGAAAATTTGATGGATTTATACTTGATGTTTTTGATAAACTTAATCGGAACAATCCTTCTTAGTACATCTTCTATAATTAAGAAATATAAACAGATTATTAAAACCCAATGACCATACCATTGACTCAATATGGGTTTTTGTACGATCTCTGACCGAATCAATCCCTCATCGATGGAGGCTCCTATCCCTATGATTAAATCCAGGGCTCTACATCCGATTACTACTAATATTGGGATAATGATAAATGATGCATTTAACCGTTCTTTACGACGCTTCAATTCATTGGCAAGTGTCCAGAATAAGAGTAAGTAAGCGAGATAATACAAAGGTGTAAGCCAGATAGTCCATGTATTTGGTTTGTGGAGATTAGACTTGATGATATAAGCTATTCTCTTATCGTCTTTCGATATCAGTAAATTATTGCTATGAGTGGCCTTCGTTTTATCTGTTGTAAATTTACCCGGTAGTGAAAATTCTGCAATAAAATAATTGTCGGTGGCGCCTTCTTCCATCTGCCATGACCTTTGGAAGGTAGAATCATTAACTAAAGTATAATTGGCTTTTTTGAGACTGACTTTCGCAGGCTCGGTAAAGCTCTTTGTCCAAGCTGTAAGCTTATTGCCACGGATGACGCCAAGGACAAAAGGCTTATCCTGCAATGATTTCAGGATATTGTCTGTATGTACGTCCGGAACAAGTCTTCCATCCGACCAGGAAGAAAGTAGGGTAACCACCTCATTGTCGTGAAGCGTTGACTCTATTTCCCGGTCAATATCTTGAAAGACTTCTGACAATTCAACACCTTGATCTCTTTTAAAAACTGTTTTCTGCACATAGAATTGCAATTGAATAAGACATAATAATGTCCAGACAATACAACAAGCTACGATTAACCGATTTTTTATAAAAGATTTCAAACTTAAATATGGTAATTATTGCTAATTGACTGCAAGATACATATTTAATTAATATGTTATACATTAGTTTACCGTTTCAGACTCTTTTACCGATTTTCACACATAATTATTTTAAGATTCATAGCAAATAACATAATGACTAACCTGTTTTTTGAAATCTAGCCTATTATTTTTATGAAAATCAATTTCCAGTTGACCATTTATATCCCGAATACCGGTATCGAGGTTTCCCAAAACTTAAGAGCGCTGAATATATGAATAATCATGATGCAGGCATTGTTTCATTGTTTTGACGATGTATATGGTTTTAAGGTAGTTATACATCAAACATTTACTTAATTTCGAATATGATTTCAAAGTAAATAGTAAAAAAGCATCTACTTCAACATTTATTTTTTACCTTTACACCATAACCCAACAAATCACCTGTGCCATCACGTACACTAATTAGTTTCGACTGGGCGATGAAGCGCCTACTAAAGAACAAAGCCAATTTCGGTATCCTCAACAGATTTCTGACAGAATTGCTCAAGGAGGAGATTATCGTATAACACATCCTCGAGTCAGAAAGCAACCAAGAGGATGCATTGAACAAGTCCAACAAACTCGACCTGCTGTGTATCAATCAAAAAGACGAATTGATAGCCATTGAGATACAGTACTATGTTGAGCCGGATTATTTACACAGGTGCTTATATGGAGTATCAAAGATCATCACCGAATACTTGTCTAAGGGCGAGGCTTACGCTCAAATTAAAAAAGTATATTCAACCCGAATTCAGCAGTAAAGGTTTTGAAAACCGTCTAATGCTGATTATAAGAGACGTCCTGATGTACGAATCGTTTCAATGGTTTCTGTAAACCATTGATTACGAGTCGTAAATCGATTCCGCATTGTCTTATGCAGAATGTGGGTTCAAGAGAAATAATACCAACTCTTATCTTTGCCGAACCCGAATTCATTTTGAAGTCAACACTTTGTCTTTAAGAGGAATTGAGGTTGATCTCTTGTAATAATGAATGTAATTCA
>CAKUWM010000083.1 GCA_934699305.1 uncultured Saprospiraceae bacterium
TCTTATTGGATTTTTTATCCCCATTTTTCTTGGAGGAACCTATTTCTTTTGGATGGGACATTTAAGCGATTTTTTGTTGTCATTTTCAAATAATATTAGTTGGATAGATTGGGCTGCTAATATCAACAGTGTGTTATTTATCAAAGTGGGGGTGTTATTTTTCTTAGTTTTATTTGTTATTTTTAATTACAGTAATTACGGTCGAAAAAACAATGCGCATGCGATGCGTATGGTGGATGTATTGTTGTGGTTTATGATATTTCCATTATTGACATTTTTATTTCAGTCCAATATTCGTTTGGATCACGCGCTGATATCGGTGGTTCCGATGGGAGCTTTATTGGGATTCTCATTGTTAAATATCCAAAATAAGATGATAGCTGAGGTGGTTCATCTTGGATTAATCAGCATATCCTTGTTGTTTCAGTACATATTATTGTAAAATATTAAATTTGACATGCACCAACTCGATTAAGTATGGTGTTTCTGAAAAAGATTTGGAAAGACTCTACCTCAACGTCTCGAAAATAACCGAGTACTCAAGGGGTGACATCTTAGCGCTACCTGTATCTAGATTTTTTAACCTGCTACAGATTGTAAAAGAGGACGGCAAAAAATGGATCCAGGCAAAAATGTTTTAAGCAAAGGAACTAATTTAAAAGACATAGGGTTATGCAGTACATGGATGATAATGATTTTAAAGCCGCAGTCGGTGCTTCTTTTTTAGATGACAGTCGCAGGGATGCTCTAAGAAGAGAGCCCGGGTATGGTAGGGTAATGGATGCAATCACGCTTTTAAAAATTGACAAAAAAGCGGCGTATGAAAAGTACCCTGATTTGAAAGACTTTTTTGATGAGAGTACTTCTTTTTTTAAAGCGGTCAAGGAAGAATTAAATGATTAGGCTTTCTGTTTTAAGAACATATAGGGGCGACCATTTATAAACAGGGCTTTTTGGAATTCATATTCAAAACTGTCACCAAATATGACTTCATCCTCAGTATACCCGGATACGCTACTGATGTTAAAGCCTCTTACGCCTTTGTCATTCACTATGTGCACCATTATGTTTTCGTAGAAATAAAAGGCTCTGTCCTCTACGGTGCTTGAACTTAGTATCGTCATGTCATAATTCGACGATCCCCATTTGGAGTTTTCACCAAATTTTATCGTTTCTCCTTTTTTCCATTTTTTCAGCTGGTCGTAAGTTTCTTCGGATGTGAATTTAACGCCTTGAAATTTGATGACATTTCCCCGCCATACAATTGTCTCATCCACGCGCAACGATTCAGCCAACGTTTGAAATACTTTCCGGGCTTTGATAAGATCCGGGTCCCTGTCAACGATTGGATGACGTAAGTTATTAGAACTGGACGTCCATTCAGAAATACCTTTTTTTAAGATTGGATATCTGTCCAGTATATCGGTGTCGAAGCTTGAAGCTTTTGTAACTAAACAATAAAAAGCCGGAAATACGCATCTCCGGCTTTTTTATATTGGTAACTCACTTATAAAGTACATTTTATTTTAACTGTTCCAAGTTGTTGTGTATGAAAGCCGTTAATTCAGCACCTGTAAGCATTTGTTGGCTTAGCCTGGCCAGGTCATATAAGTATTTTGCTAATTTTTCCTTTTCGACTTCATCTTCCAGCTTCAATAGTTTATTGCTTATTAAAGGATGGTTGCTATTGACGACAACAGTGTACATCTCCGGAAGTTTGCCCATTCCATTGCCTTGAAGCATCTGCATTTCGGTCATTCTCCTCATAAATTCAGGCTTTACAATTACAATGGGATTTTCATCAGTAGAAAGGGGTTTGATTTCCACTTTATTCATAGAATCATGGAGTACTTTTTTGTAAAGTTCTTCTACTGATTTGATTTCAGATTCAGTCAATATCTCAGGTATTACATCATCCTTTGAAATGAGTAAATCTGCAACATCAGAGTCAATGCGCTTGAAAGTAAATTCATTTTTCTTGTATTCCAATTGTTGAATAAAATGATTATCAATGACTTGATCTAATTCAACAATATCGTAACCCTTTGCTTTGGCTGCCTGAATGTATGAATGGTGGTCGTTGAGTACATTGGTGTATAAGATAACAACTTTGCCGTCTTTATCAGTTTGATTGTCTTTTATTTTCTCCTTGTATTCATCAAGGGTAAAATATTGATTCTCTGTATTTTTCAGGAGAATACAAGGTAAAATCTTTTCTTCAAATTTTTCATCAGACAGATAACCATATTTGATGAAAGTGCCTATATCCGACCATTTTGATTCATAGGCTACTCTATCTTGTTTGAATAAATCGTTGAGTTTTTCTGCAACTTTCTTTGTGATATATCCAGTGATTTTTCTTACATTATTGTCTGCTTGAAGGTAAGATCTGGATACATTTAACGGGATGTCCGGAGAATCTATGACACCATGTAGTAACATAAGAAATTCGGGAACAATTTCCTTTACATCGTCTGTAACAAAGACCTGATTGGAATAAAGATGGATCTTATTTTTCTGAATGTCGAAGTTGCTTTCAATCTTAGGGAAATACAATACACCTGTCAGGTTGAAAGGGTAGTCGATATTAAGATGAATCCAGAATAATGGTGGTCTGCTAAAAGGATAAAGCTCATTGTAAAAAGCGATATAGTCCTCATCTTTCAAGTCAGAGGGCGATTTTTTCCACAACGGATGCGTGTTGTTGATAATATTTGGAACCTCAATTTCTTTTTCCTTTTTATCATCTCCTTCGCCTTCGGAAATAGTCTTTTTCTTCATGCCCAACTGGATTGGGATGGGCAAGAATTTGCAATATTTGTCAAGAAGCTCACTTAGCTTAGATTCCTCAAGGTATTGGAGTGCGTCCTCATTAAGATGAAGTATGATGTCGGTCCCTCTACTGGTTTTGTGAGATGGATGCAGCTCAAAGGATGTATCTCCACTACAAGTCCATATCACGGGTTGAGCATCCTCTTGATATGAAAGGGTATCCACTTCTACTTTATCAGCAACCATGAAAGCCGAATAAAATCCAAGCCCGAAATGCCCAATAATATTGGCATCTTCTTTGTATTTATCCAAAAATTCCTGAGCACTTGAAAAAGCGACCTGATTGAGATACTTTTTTGTTTCTTCGGCTGTGAGGCCAATACCTTTGTCGCGTATGGTAAGAGTCTTTGCATCCTTGTCTGCGATAATTTCAATGGTCAAATTGCCCAGTTCGCCTTTTGCTGTTCCTCTGGATGAAAGTGTCTTGAGCTTAGAGGTAGCGTCAACAGCATTTGAGATTAATTCTCGTAAGAATATTTCTTGTTCTGAGTATAAAAATTGTTTGATGATAGGGAAAATATTTTCCGTACTAACCGTAATTTGCCCTTTTTCCATTTGTTCCATGTGTAAAATTTTATTTCCTTTTACAGGATACAATAAATATTCCTAACTGTGATTTCCGACAAATTGTCAGAACAGTGTTCATTTTGGCATAATTTAAACAAAATATGTTGAGGCAATAGTGTGTGGAAAGGTTGGGTTAAAGTTGTTTTAAAGGATTTTTATTTTTGAAAGATTAATTGTTTGGAAGACTTTAGGTGGACAAATGATACAGAATAGATGATTTATAAATAATTTAAGCTAGGTATGAAGATAAAATATCATTATAGAATTGAAGTGGTTACACCGGGGAGCGTGAATATACTGATGTTTTCATGCAAATGTAAAAATGTGTTTAGCTCGTTATTATTACGTATCTTTGGGGCTGATGGAGGAGATATATGTTTCAGTTGGATGATATTCAGGGATTAGATGCTTTAAAAAAGGAGATAGTAACGCTTATTTCAGGAAAGCAATTTCCACATACATCCTTATTTTTGGGTGCAGGAGGAAATGAGAAGCTTCACCTTGCTTATGCAACAGCAAGGATGTTGATGTGTGAAAATAATGAAGATGGAGTATGTTGTGAGCGTTGTAATTCCTGTAAGCGAACATTGCATTTCACGCATCCGGATATCTTGTTTTCTTTCCCATTTATAAAGAAAGGTGACTCAGATTCACAGTCTGAAGATTATTTGCCGGAATGGAAGGCTCTGTTAATATCCAATCCTTATATGAATGTATTTGATTGGTCAAGCCAGCAGAGTGAAGATAACAAGATGCCCAATATAACGGCTTATGAGTGTAGCCAGATTGTACGAAAGCTCAATATGAGACCTTATGAAGCTAAGCGTAAGGTGATGTTGATATGGATGCCGGAATATCTTGGAAAGGAAAGCAACCGACTTTTGAAAATATTAGAGGAACCGCCGGAAGATACGTACATTATTTTGGTTGCCGAGGATCAAGAAAAAATTCTAAATACCATTCTTTCCCGATGTCAACTTTTTAAAGTAGATCCAATGAGCACAGAAGAAGTTCAAAGGGTATTGGTTGATTATTTTCAAAAGTCGACATCTGAGGCTCGTATGGCAGCCTTTATGGCAGATGGTAATATGTCTGAGGCTTTGTCGTTATTTAATGAAGGAAACTTGGCAAAAAATGATGAATTTGTTGAGTGGCTACGCCTATGTTATCGCTTTGATCAAGCCGAAATAATAAAATGGGTGGAACACTTTGCAACTTATAATAAGGAAGTTAGAAAATATATTCTTAGATTTGGCATTCATTTTGCCAATGAAATGTTGAAAATAAAATACAATTATGGTGAGGACAATATCAGACTTCCGGAGGGAATGATTGATACCGCCACCCGTCTTAGTCCATTGTTGAGCTTTGAAAGTATAGAAAAGCTGGTGAAAATAATGGATGAAGAGATTTATTTAACCGAAAGAAATTGCAATACGAAGATGCAGATGGTATATACATCGGGACATATACACCGATTATTTAACGGTAAGCGATTTGTTGCGTGATTTTATATAAATGATTTTAAAATGGGTTGCAATGGTTGCAGCACTGATAGTGGCAAGCCCAAAGGATGCAAATCCAATGGCGGTTGTGGCACTGGAGGGTGTAATAAATTAAATACATTTGACTGGCTCTCTACAATGGAATTGCATGATCCCAACGAAGAAAAGTTGGTTGAGGTCAGTTTTCGTAATGGCGCACACAAAGCTTTTTATAGTTTAGTAGATATTTTACAAGCTGAGACGGGAGATGACGTTGTTGTAGAGTCTGATGGCGGTTACGATATCGGAAGAGTTTCCCTTAAGGGAGCCTTAGTGCCAATCCAGATGAAGAAAAAAAATGTTGATCCACATTCAACACTTCGTCAGGTGATTAGAGTAGCCAATAACAATGATATGGATCGCTTGGATCAAGCTATTGGCATGAATAAAGGTGCTCTTGTTAAATCGCGTGCCATTGCTGCTACCTTGGGCATAGATATGAAGATAGGCGATGTGGATTATCGTGCTGATATGAAAAAAACTACTTTCTATTATACAGCCCATGGTAGGGTTGATTTTAGAGAGTTGATACGGCATTATGCCAAAGAATTTAGGGTCAAAATAGAAATGCGCCAGATTGGTTCCCGACAGGAATCGTCCCGCATCGGTGGACTGGGGTCATGCGGCAGGGAATTGTGTTGCTCAACCTGGTTGACAGACTTCAAGTCGGTGACAACAGGCGCTGCAAGATATCAGAACCTCGCCATTAATCAGGCAAAGTTGTCCGGTCAGTGTGGTCGTCTAAAATGTTGTCTCAATTATGAGTTGGATGTTTATATGGAAGCATTGGAAGGATTTCCTACCAATGTTGATATTTTGAAATACGCTAATGGCCAACTAAAACTGATAAAGACGGACATCTTTAAGAAGTTGATGTTTTATATAAAAAAGGATGAACGAGGTAGGGAAGCATTTATTACCTTGACAGTCAATGATGTAATTCGTATTAAAGAGGATATAGCTCAAGGCAGATTGCCGGAAGATATTGTAGCCACTAAAACTGAATCTATTGAGGAATTAGATGTTATAAAGTCTGAAGATTTGACCGGCCATATTGAACTTCCCGACGAGAAAAGAAGGAAAAAGAAGAAAAATAATAAAAACCGTTCCGACAATAACCGTAATCATAGACAAGCCGCAGATTCTGCTCCTTCCGGCAAACAAGAGTTGGGTGAAAGTAATAGAAACTCTTCTAATTCTTCTCAACAAAATAATGATAATCAGAAAAGAAGAGGTCAACAATCTGGCAATAGAAATCCTAAAGACCAAAGGAGTAACCGAAGGCCCGATATGAGGAAGGAAGGGCGCAATAGTGAGCGTCATACTGACCGTAATATCCATGACACAGGCGCTTCTTCAGAAAATAAACCACCAAAGGACAACCAGAACGGTAAGGGAGGTCAACCGGGACAAGTTAAACGCAATAACCAGGATAAACGAAGATTTCAGAATCAGAGGAATCAAAATAATAGGAATAACAATCCAAACAATCCAACAGATAATAATTCATAAATAAGAAAAAAATTGTAATATGTCGTATGATGTTGTAGTAATAGGTTCAGGACCCGGAGGTTATATCTGTGCAATACGTTGTGCTCAGTTGGGACTTAAAACCGCAATTGTTGAAAAATATAAATCCTTAGGTGGGACATGCCTCAATGTGGGGTGTATCCCATCGAAGGCTCTCCTCGATTCATCAGAACACTACTTTAATGCGGTGCATCAGATGTCGCAACACGGTATTTCAACCGGAAAAGTGGAGATGGATCCAAAGGTTATGTTTGACAGAAAACGCAATGTCGTAGAAACTGTTAGCAAAGGGGTTTCCTATCTCATGGCTAAGAACAAAATCGATGTACACTATGGTTTGGGTTCCTTTGTAGATTCGACACATCTTAAAGTACAGAAAGATGATGGCGAAGCTATTCTTGAAAGTAAGTATTTCGTTATCGCGACCGGTTCAAAACCCATTACTCCGGAGGCTTTTAATTATGATAAAAAAAGAGTCATCACCTCAACTGAAGCCTTGACTCTGGGTGAGATCCCCAAGAGTATGGTCATCATAGGTGCGGGTGTAATCGGATTGGAACTGGGTTCTGTCTATGCACGTCTTGGCACTAAAATCGAAGTGATTGAGTTTTCCGATAAGATTATTGGAACCATGGACGTAGATTGTGGTAAGGAATTGCAGAAAGTACTGAAAAAAGAAGGATTTACCTTTTATCTTAATCATGCAGTTACTTCTGTCAAAGCCACTAAATCTAAGGTTGTCGTTGAATATAAGCAAAATGGAAATGAGGAAGTGAAGAAAGCCGAAGCAGACTATTGTTTAGTTGCAATTGGTAGAAGACCATTTACGGATGGATTGCATCCTGAGGCTGCCGGAGTAATCGTAGATACAAAAGGGCGCATCGAAGTAGGTGATCACCTGCGAACTAATATCCCCAATATATTTGCAATAGGGGATGTGGTCAAAGGTGCAATGCTTGCTCATAAGGCAGAAGAAGAAGGTGTATTTGTCGCGGAAATGATTGCCGGCCAAAAGCCGCATATCAATTACAATTTAATTCCGGGTGTTGTTTATACTTGGCCGGAGGTAGCTTCTGTAGGCGAAACAGAATCTCAATTGAAAGAGAGGGGTATTGAATATAAGACAGGTAAATTCCCATTTAAAGCATTAGGACGCGCTAAAGCAAGCGGAGATGAAGCCGGATTTGTAAAGGTTTTGGCTGATAAAGCAACCGATGAGATCTTAGGCGTACACATGATAGGTCCACGTGCTGCTGATTTAATAGCCGAAGCCGTTGTCGCTATGGAATATCGCGCATCAGCGGAAGATATCGGTATCATTTCTCATGCTCATCCAACCTATACAGAGGCATTTAAGGAAGCGGCATTGGATGCTACTGCCAAAAGACCATTGAATATATAACCCAGATTTCGAATCAGACAAATGCGGAATTGATTTACGATTCGTAATCAGCATTATACAGTTTTTAAAAACCTTTCTGCCGAATTCGGGTAAAGTATAATGGGATGTTGATACAATAATATCAGCATCCCATTTCTTATTATACTATCAAAACAAGATTATTCCAGCACATTGTTTATGATATTTGCAGGAGCAATGGTTAGTGGAAAAATTGAGTTTATTCTATTTTAATAAATTTTGAACCGAATTGTCCTGAGTTTGTATTTATAAATAATTGATATACTCCATTTGGCAAATCAGTTAAATCAAGATTAACAGAATTGCTATTTACCGCTATTCCTGACTTGATAACTTTACCTAAAGCATTGTAAATTGTAGCATTGCCTTGTTTATCTGTATGCCATTCAATGTGTAATAATGCATTGGTAGGATTTGGATAAATTTTCAATTTGTTTATTTCCCGGGATATAGAGCTGGTATTATTCTCCAGCAAAATGGTATCGGAAGAAAATAGACAATCGTTGGCATCCATTAATGTATAAGAATAACTTCCGGCTGAAAGTCCTGTGATAAGTGAAGAGCTACCATTAATCTTCTTGCCATCTTTAAACCAACTATAGGTATAATCAGGGATGCCACCTGTGTTTATGACGCTGATGGAGCCATTGCTTTGATTCTTATCGGGTTGGGTTGTTAAAATATCTATTTGCCTGATTATTCCGGGTTGGCGTATAGTAAAGGTATCCAGACTTTGGCAACCTATTGAATCCGATACATGTAAATTATATTGACCCGCGGTAAGATCAAAGCGGCATAATTCGGAAGATTCGTCATCCCAGAATAGTTCATAAGGGCCTGTTGCGTTTTTGACTTTTATACAAATCGCACCATCTGATCCTCCGAAGCATTTTACATCCTGGATAACGACATTAGTGGGACTTAGGTTGCATCCAATAAGGTTTATGACAAATAATTCGCTGATGACGCAACCGTGTGCATCAGTGGTGATGTAGTTGTGAAGGCCATTTGCTTGATCGTCTAAAGTAATAATTCCTGAGTAAGAAGTAATTGTATCTGTAGCGTCAAAGACCAGTTGATAGGGTGGTGTACCACCCGAAAAAACAAATTTTACTTTACCATCCTGAATATCTGCACTTGAGGCATCGGTGACGGTCATGGTACGTTTAAATGGTGGGGGTTGATTGATTTTGAAAAAACCATTTGTTATGCATCCAAGACTATCTTTAATAGTAAGTGTATAATACCCTGACTTTACATTGTTTAATTCCGTAGCTGCACTACCATCAGACCACTGATATGATAAAGGTGGGACACCTCCTGTTACTAAGGGTGAGACGAATCCTGTGGCAGAGCCATTACAATCCACATGGTTGACGATTACATCCTGTATTACAATATCGCAATTATAGGGAGCGATGTACACATCTTTAAGAAGAGTGCACCCTTTTATATCAGTAATGGTTACACTGTAATAGCCCGGTTTCATCTGGTCTCTATCTCGCGTATTGACTCCGTCAGACCATGTAAATGTATATGGAGGTGCGCCTCCGGAAGGGAGGATCAATGCTTTCCCGTTATTTGCATTTTCTGCACTTTCGTTCAAATAATCTACGATAGCAGTGAATATTTCGGGCTCATTAAGAGTAAAAGTCCTATCGGCAACACATCCAAAAGCATCGGTAACCGTGATTTTGTAGTTTCCGGCTACAAGACCTGTTATTGTTTTGAGTGTCGAACCATCCTGCCATAAGAAGGAATAAGGAGGGACACCACCATCGGCAAAAGCAGATATCAGGCCGTTAAAGCTGCCTATACAGCTGGGCTGATTGATTTGATTACTTTTGATTTCTATGGGCGTAGGCTGTCTGACTTCACCTGTTGCCCTCGCTTCACATCCATCTACATCGGTAACTGTAACGCTATATATACCGGCACTTAAATTAGATGCTGTAGCCGAGGAGGCACCATTAGACCACGTATATGAAGTGGGGAA
>CAKUWM010000084.1 GCA_934699305.1 uncultured Saprospiraceae bacterium
AAGAACGGTATTCAGCCGATAGTGGTAGATCGGGGAAAAGATGTACAAAGCAGAAGACGTGATTTGCGAGCCATTATGCAGGAAAGTGTCGTCAACGAAGATAGTAATTATTGCTTTGGCGAAGGTGGTGCAGGAACTTATTCTGATGGAAAACTTTATACACGTTCGACGAAGAGAGGCGATGTACGGCAAATTCTTCATACATTTTGTCATTATGGGGCGGATCCAAGGATTATGATTGATGCCAATCCACATATAGGCACCAATAAATTGCCTAAGATAATCTCAGCGATGCGAGAAAGTATCGAGTTGGCGGGAGGAAAGGTATTATTCAATCATAGGATGAAGGATTTTGAAGTCGAAGGAGGCTTGGTTCGTAAAGTGCATTTTGAAAAGCAGGATTCGATAACCTGTGATGCAATGGTTTTAGCTACCGGGCATAGTGCAAGAGATATATATTCACTCTTAGTTAGGAAAGGTATTGAGATTGAGGCGAAGCCATTTGCTTTGGGTGTTAGGGTAGAGCACCCACAAACACTGATTGATCGTATTCAATACAGTTGTGACTCACGTCCGGATGCCCTGCCGGCTGCTCCATATAGTGTTGTGGCTCAAGTGGAAGGAAGGGGAGTATTTTCATTTTGTATGTGTCCTGGCGGAATGATCGTACCTTCGGCTACCAGTCCGGGTGAACTTGTTGTCAATGGGATGTCTCCATCGAGGCGGGATAGCCCATTTGCCAATAGTGGCTTTGTGACTTCAATAGAGTTAGAAGATATACCAAAAGAGTATGGGGATGATACATTTCGTGCATTAAGGTTCCAGTCGGCTATTGAACAAAATTTGTTTCGATATGGTAATGGGTCTCAGGCATGCCCAGCGCAAAGATTGATTGATTTTACAAAGCGAAGAATGAGCAAGGATTTGCCAACATGTAGTTATGTACCCGGCATTTATTCAGCACCCATGCATAAGCTTTTGCCTGACTTTGTAGTCAATAGGCTGATAGGCGGATTTCAAGCGGTAGGGAAAAAAATGAATGGTTATTTAACCAATGATGCTGTTGTAGTGGGCGTAGAGAGCCGTACTTCCTCACCTGTACGTATTCCGCGTAGTAAGGAAGACCTTAATTGCCCGAATGTGTCTAATTTATTCCCATGTGGTGAAGGGGCCGGTTATGCCGGAGGAATTGTGTCCGCCGGAATTGATGGCGTTAATGTGGCCAATGCTTTGACTAGAATACTAAAGCAATTAAGATAAAATAGAATACAGCAATAGATGTTTTGAAAAACCGTCTAATGCTGATTATGAGGGCAATCCCGATGTGCGAATTATTTCAATGGATTCCATAAACCATTGATTACGAGTTGTAAATTGATTCAGCATTCGTCTAATGCGAAATTAGGGCTAAAAAGTCTCTATTTTTCTTCTTCATCTTCAACATTTCTCCAATCGACCTGATGGAAATATATCATGATAATTCCGGAGATAATCATAAGTAATTTTATTAAAAAGCTGACGTAGCCGGGCAGAGCATTCATCCATTTTAATAAAATCCATTCAACCCCGACGATATTCAGGATTATGGAAGTCAATCCCCCTGCAAACAATAAAAAGCCAATTGTTGTATAAAGTTCTTTCTTATTCATCTTTAAAACCATCCTTTTCGCGATCTTTTTTTAATTCCAAAAACTCCCAATAAGCCTCTTGTAATTTCTCTCGTGGCTGTATTTAGGATTTGTTTGGTTGTTGAGTTGGTGATAATTTTTTCGATAATTGATTTTTCTTCTTTAGCTATTGTGCGTGATCCGGAGGGTTTTTCTATCTCCGGTATGCCGCTTGGACCATTCAGTTTTTTACTTAATATTTCATAAGCACTTATTCGATCTATATCGGTTGCATATTTTCCATAAATGGTTGAAAGAGACACCATGTTTTTAATTTCTTCCGGACTTAATATCCCCATCCGGGATTCAGGTGCTCGCAAAAGTGTGTGTATTAAAGGTGTGGGAATACCCTTTGGATCGATACAGGTTATCAATGCCTCACCAATTCCAAGCGTAGTAAGGCATTGATCTATGGTATAAAATTCGCTCAATGGGAAATTTTGACTTGCTAATAGGATTTTTTTTCGGTCTTTAGCTGTAAATGCCCTTAACGAATGTTGTATTTTTAGGCCGAGTTGGCTAAGTACGGCTTCCGGAATGTCGGACGGATTCTGGGTAATAAAAATCACACCAACACCTTTAGAACGGATGAGTTTTATAGTCATCTCTATTTGATCTATTAATGCGGAACTTGCGTGATTGAATACCAAATGTGCCTCATCGATAAAAATCATAAATTTAGGCTTGTCTAAATCTCCGACTTCAGGCAATGTGTTGTACAGTTCAGCCAACAGTTGAATCATAAAAGTAGAAAAAAGTTTTGGCTTATCCTGAATATCTGTAACCCTAAAAACAGAAACAATCCCTTGGTTTTCGGTATTTGTCTGAATCAAGTCAACGATCTCGAAGGAAGGTTCGCCAAAAAACATTTCTGCTCCCTGTTGTTCTAATTCCAGAATCTTACGAATAATTGTGCCGCTGGTAACTTTGCCGATAGTTCCATATTCAGCCGCAATATCTTGTTTTCCGGTTGTTGCCAGATGATTTAGCACTATTTTCAGATCCTTGAGGTCAAGTAATGGGATTTTTAGATCATCTGCCCATTGAAACACAAGTGAGAGTACACCTTGTTGTGTCTCATTAAGATCAAGAATTTTGGATAGCAAGAGCGGACCAAATTCAATTACAGTGGCTCTGAGTTTTGTACCATATTCTTGAGAAATTGTCAAAAATTCAACCGGACTTTTGTTGGGAGAATATGGAATACCGACCATTTCCATTCTTTCGATAATCTTACTATTGATTTCGGCTATTGCCCCAATACCACTCAAATCACCTTTCAAGTCCATGATAAGGCTTGGAACTCCATTATGAGAAAGCTGTTCTGCTAAAATCTGTAGTGTCTTGGTCTTTCCGCTTCCCGTCGAACCGGCAATTAATCCATGTCTATTCAAGGTTTTAATTGGAATGCCTATTTGAACATCACGATATACCTGACCTTCAAAGATGCCGGCTCCCAATTGAATTATAGGACTATCAAAGGTATAGCCCTTTTGTATCACTGTTTTGAAAGACTCCGATTTGATAGACATGTATCTTATTTCAGGATTATAGGAGAGCAAAGGTAAACATTAAAATAGTAAAAGATCAATGTTTTGCCGGAGAGAGAAACATTGATGTTTCCTTTTTTCTTGATATGGCCATTAAAAAGCTATCAGGAAAGATATAACCTTGCTAAATTTCGTTTCAGTAAACAATATTGTACACAAAGTCATTATATTTCAATAGGCTTCTATGAATTATTTGGCTCATGCATTTCTTTCTTCGGAGGACAATTATATTTTGACCGGAAATATAGTTACAGATATGATTAAGGGAAACTTGAGAAAAGAAGTGAATCCGATATTTTCAAAGGGAATAGAGCTGCACCATGCTATTGACTTATATACGGATAGTCATCCTATTGTCAAGGAAATTATTGGATTGATTCAACCACGATTTTATAAATATTCTCCGGTAGTCAATGATATTTATATGGATTATTTGCTCGTCAAGCATTGGAGTGAGTTTTCTGACATCAAGGTTGAAGAGTTTATTGAATCGGTCTTTTTACGTCTGACCCAAGTGATTGAGTTATTACCTAAACCGATATTTGATAGGATTTATAATATGATTCATCATAAATGGTTATTGACCTACAGGACTATCGAAGGAATTGAATATGTTTTTGAACGGATGAAGTACCGTTTGACTATCAAGGAAATATTTTATAAGGCAGGGGAATGGTTGGCGGACAATGCATCATCCTATGAAGGGCGCTTCATTGAGTTTATGCATGAAATAGTGGAATTTAGCCGACATTGGGAGTTACAAAGGCTGTCGGAAATCAATAAGGAAGCTCTAACCAATGATTTGAATTAGTAGCCAAAACCTTTAAGTAATTTTTCATCATCCCTCCAATTTTCTTTGACTTTAACAAACAGTTCGAGAAAAATCGGATGATCAAGGAATTCTTCTATTTCTTGTCTCGATTGAATGCCTAATTGTTTGATTTTTTCACCTTTATGGCCTATAATAATTGATTTCTGTGTACTTCGTGAGACAAAAATAGTAGCATTAATATGGGCGAAGGGTAAATTATTTTTTTCTGATTCGACGAAACTCTCTACAATCACTTCGCACGAGTATGGGACTTCCTGTTTGTAAAGAGCTAAAATATTTTTTCTGATTAAATCGCTGACAAAAAACCTTTCATTCAGGTCACTCAATTGATCTTTAGGATAATATTCAGGACCTTCTGGTAGTAGGCTAATGATTTTATCCATTAGCTGCTCTCTGTCTCCTTCCTCTAAAGCTGAGATAATAAGTACGTCATCCCATTGTACATTATCCGGAAACTTTGCCAAAAGTTCTTCTTTTGAAAGATTAGGGAGTAGGTCTTTTTTGTTGATGATTAATAGGGTAGGCACCTCTGCCTTATTTAAAGTTTGAGCCGTTTGTTCTGTCCATGGGTTGGGGTCAGTGATATCTGCAAGATAAAGAATGATGTCAGCATCTTCAAAAGATTGGAAAATATAGCTATTCATTTTTTCCTGCATCCTATAGGCTGGTCGGTCAATGATACCGGGAGTATCGGAAAATACAACCTGATGGGATGAATCATTCCATATACCCAGTATTCGCCTTCTTGTCGTTTGCGCTTTTTTATTTGTGATACTTAATTTAGCCTGAATCAGCAGGTTGAGCAAAGTTGATTTGCCGGCATTGGGCTTCCCCAGTATATTGACAAATCCGGAATAGTGTTTGTTCATTTAATCTTTTTAATGTGGTGAGCCGGTTCGGTAAGTAGTTTGGGGTTTTCAATCATTTTATCTATCAATAGGAATAGTTGTAAGGGTGTAAATGCACGCCAATTTAATTCATTCCAATGATTTCCATAAAGGATATATTGATACAGTCGGATATGATCCATCTCTTCAATGACATGATTGGATAGGCCTAAAAATACCGCCCAGCCAACTTCATCTGCAATATCTTCATACCATTCTTCATAATAACAATCATCTGAAGAATGGAAATTCAGCACCTGTTCTCCAATAATGATGAATTTATATATTTTTTGATCAATAAAATGGTCGATAATGGACCGTTTAAACTCCATGATGTCGTTATGTAATGCATCATTCCACTCACCAATAAGCTCTAGAATGAGAAAACCTTCCTCATAATCAGCATATAGAATTTTTAGATATAAGGTAGATGATCCAAAATGATCCCATTGAGGATGAATGTAATGGTTGTAAATCTTATTTGTGAAGAAAAATTCATTGGATTCGTGATGAAAATAGGGCGACTTTTCATCTTCTGACGAAATATAGAAATCTCTCCAGCTGTAATAAGGTTCAATATCATGCATAATATTGCAAATTAATGGGTTATGATTTACTTTTTACGAAAATGCCATTATCTAAATGTAAAATTACCATTTTGTCAACACATTATCTTAGAATAATGTTCGAAGAGAAAATGTTATTGATTTGCACGGTTTCGCTTATAAAAGAACTAAATTATTTGAGGGATAAATTTTTATCTAAGGATAAATTGTGTAAATTTTATTACTTGATTTGAACCATTTTCATCTGTTAATTATTCTTAATATTTAACTTTAAATAACATTTTATAATGTATATAATATGAACGACTTATGTAGGGTATTACGTCAAAAAAGCAGGAAAATATAAGTATTTATTTTTCTTGAAAAAATAGATAAATAATTGGTATTTAATTACGAATGTAAAATATATTTAATTTGTATTAATTTTAGAATGAATCGGTAAAAGTTTATAAAAATAAATATATAAATTCAATATTGTAAGTCAGACAATATTTTTATAATATTACATTTAAATAAAGAAGAATAGCCATGATGAATGATCCTTTATCCGGAATAATGTCAACAGAATTAATTACTGTAAGTCCATCAGATGCAATGACTACAGTGCTTGATTTGTTCAAAAAAAGAAGAATTCACCACTTACCTGTCGTGGACAATGGGAAGTTAGTAGGATTGATTACTACTGCTGATTTGCTTTGGTTGAATAAAAACTTTAGTGAATATGAAGCACTCAAGGTGTCAGATATAATGACCACGAAGTTGGCAACTTTAGAGCCTACCGATAAAATAGGCAGTGCGGCAGAACTGTTTTTATTGAATAGATTCCACGCCATACCGGTAGTATCAGATGGTATTTTGATTGGATTAGTGACTTCATTTGATGTACTGAAAGATCAATTTAAAAAGGCATATCCAACTCAGTTGGTTGATTAATGGGGTTGTTCGACACCATTAACATAGGTGGCTTGCATGACAATTTTCAAATTTTCGTCGTAAACGATATATTTTCCGTCTTGCAAGCCATTTTTAAAGTAACCCACTCTTTGTAGTTTGCCAGTCGGAAAAAATCCCCTGAATATACCGTCTAATTGCCCATTTTTATAACTCATTTCTTCGACCGGACTACCATATTTAAAAGTGACCCTTTTACCATGTAGCTTATTATTCATATAGCTTTCATACATATCTACCCGTCCGGAATTATTAAAAAGAAAATGCAATCCATTCAGTTTGCCATTTTCATAAGTCCATGTCTCCATTGGTTTGGTGTTACGGGCATAAAACTTTGTCCAGGTGCCTACTCTCATGCCGTTTTCAACCATTCCTTGCTCCTCTAAGAGGCCTTGTGGGTCTAATTTGGTTACCATTTTACGATTGCTGCCCGGAATATCTTCAACTTGATATTGACTTAAATCTACTACAAATTGACTTTCATCCGGAACAGTAGTGTCGTCGTTTTTGCAAGACATTTGGCTCAACAATCCAAACATCAGTACAATAAAAATTAGTCCCAATCTCATTTTTCTTTAGTTTTGTGCAAAATTATTAATTTCATCCATTTACTTTTTGATATTTTCATTTCATTAATAATAATCGGCTACCACATGGATAATGCTTCTGTCGTAAATAACTTGAAACTATTTGCTGATTTACTTGAATTGCATAATGGCGATAGTTTCAAAATAAATGCTCTTCGCAATGCACACTCTTCACTTCGAAAGGTGGCTGAGCCGATAGCAGATATGAGTACTGACAGATTGACCCAATTGCCGGGAATAGGGAAGAATATCTCTAAGTTAGTTGTGCAATTGGCACAGGGTGGGTCTGATCAGGAGTTGGATAGGTTGTTAAGTGAAACACCTGCGGGCATTGTCGAAATGTTCCAAATTAAGGGTTTGGGGCCAAAAAGGATTGTGCGTTTGTGGAAAGAAATGGGTGTTGATTCGGTAGGTGAACTTATCAAGCATTGCGATGAAAATAGATTGATGAAGGCAAAAGGATTTGGCGAAAAGTCACAGCAAGAAATACTTGAAAAAGCACAGCTATACTTAAATAGTATGGGGAAATGGCTATTTGCCAAATTGCAGCCGATTTTGACGGAATTTGAAGGAGCTTTGGCACAATCGGATATTCTGGAGTTTCATCTTACCGGTCAAGCATATAGGAATCAGCAGGTTGTGGAAGATGTTGTGTATATTGTAGAGGCTGATTTTTGGCCACCAATGATTCAGGACTTTACCATAGAATCAGAGGAAGGAGATATGCTTATTGGGAGGTACAAGGATATCTTACAAGTGAAATTGATGCTTTGCCAGGAAGATGTTAAAGCAGAAGCAATGGAGCTTTCCTTTGGAGAGGATGTCGATATTGATACAGTGATGAAAGGCAAGATTCCTTTGGGATTGACTGAAACAGAAGTATTCCGACAGATGGGAATTAGATATATTCCGGCTGAGTTAAGATGGAATCAGGACTTATGTATAATAAATCCGCCTAATTTAGTAGAGTTGCGCGATATTAAAGGCATTGTTCATACCCACACTTTATATTCAGATGGGATACACAGCGTCAAAGAAATGAGCCGGTTTGCCAAGGACAATGGTTTTGAATATATCGCTATTTCAGATCACAGCCGATCCGCATTTTATGCCAATGGGCTATCTGTGGAGCGCATAGACCAGCAACATAGGGAGATTGATGAGGTAGCAAAGGAATTTAATGGATTCAAAATATTTAAAAGTATTGAATCTGACATCCTGGGAGATGGTTCATTAGATTATGATATAGATGTTTTGGAAAGCTTTGACTTTGTAATCGGAAGCATACATTCCGACCTCAGAATGTCAAAGGAAAAGGCGACTACGAGGATTATTAGGGCTATCGAGAATCCACATTTGAATATATTGGGTCACATGACAGGTAGGCTATTGCTGTCTCGTAGTGGCTATGAGCTTGATATAGAAAAAGTGTTGGATGCCTGTGCCACAAATAAAGTAGTTATAGAGATCAATGCTAATCCTCAAAGGTTGGATATAGACTATACTTTATTGCAAAAAGTTGTAAGTAAAGGAATCAAAATAAGTATTAACCCGGATGCTCATAGTAAACACGGAATAATGGATGTGCAATATGGCGTCATTGCAGCAAGATGTGGGGGACTGGAAAAAGAATTCGTTATAAATACTTTAACTGCTGACCTGTTTTTAGAAAGCCTTCGAAAATAGTAATGACTTCTCATTGTTAACAAATAGTCAAAAATAGGATTTTTGAATTTTATTAGCAAAGAGAAGGTTTAAGACATATTATATTTGTCAATAAATTATTTAGAATTTTTAAATTGTATATCAAACATGAAGTATTTGTTTTCAATTCTTTCACTTTGCTTTGTTATGACTATGATGAGTTGCAAAAGTGATAATACAGCCAACAATCCTGCCAACCAAGCTACCAAAGTAGTAACTCCGGGAGATGGCTCTGCTGCGACAATGGGAGAAGGTGCTGTTTCCAATCAAGAAGCTACCGGAAATCCCAATGAGACTATGACCCCTACAGGTCCTACCACAACAATGGTGTTGGATAGAACAGAATATAAGTTTGACAACGTAAAAGAAGGTGATATTGTAGAAACTTCAGTTAAAGTAACGAATACCGGTAAAGAACCATTAGTTATTGTTAGCTGCAAAGGTAGCTGTGGATGTACAACACCCAAATGCCCTACTACACCTATCGCTCCGGGTCAATCAGCTGATATTCCTATTAAGTTTGATACCCACGGTAAGCCGGGTAGCCAGTCTAAAGATGTGACTATTACTGCAAATACAGTACCTGCCCAGACTAAATTCCGAATTTTCGGAGAAGTTGAAAGAGTTAATAAAGATAAGGCAAACTAAGATTTTGCTCAATGAAATCATGAAGCGGTCTTCTTATGGAGGCTGCTTTTTTTATTTGTGAATGACCCAAGACAGAAACTGTGGCATAACCTTCCCCCAAGTGAAGGTGTCATGCGTCCCATTTTCCACCTCGACATAAGTCATATTGATGGTATCGGAATATCCGTGCTGCTCTAAAGCATCCATTAGGTGGAGGGTATCGTCAATTGAGTCGATAATTGAGTTGTTATTGCGGTCACTTTCTTCATCCTTGGTGCCTGCTTGAAACCAGAATCTGTATTCGGACGATATTTCGTGAAGATCAATATACTCATGCAGGATTCTATGGCCGTCAGGGTCATCTTCGGTAAATGGTTTGTATCGCCACCAAAAACTACCGGAA
>CAKUWM010000085.1 GCA_934699305.1 uncultured Saprospiraceae bacterium
TCAAACAGAATTGCGAAGCAGAGAATTAGCTCAGATGTCTGAAGGACAATTGGCTAAAAGATCTAAAATAAGGTTTCGTAGAAGAAAATAATTGTATCCACCAATAGTTAATCATAATAAAGTATCCGTAAATATGGAACCAGTTGTAAGAAAAGCCAGAAAAGAAAGGACAGGTAAGGTTACTTCCAACAAGATGGATAAGTCAATATCCGTTAAGGTGGAAAGAAGAATCAAACACCCTCTATATGGTAAAATCATGAAAAAGTCAACCTCATTCATGGCACACGATGAGAAAAACGAATGCCAAATCGGTGACTTAGTTAGAATCATGGAAACTAGACCGCTTTCTAAAATCAAAAGATGGCGTTTGGTGGAAATTATTGAAAAAGCGAAGTAATTTAATAATCAGGAATAATCTTTATTTGTCATGATACAGACAGAATCAAGACTCAGAGTAGCAGATAATAGCGGAGCAAAAGAAGTTTTATGCATCCATGTATTGGGTGGATCTACAAGACGCTATGCATCTATCGGCGATAAAATCGTCGTTTCAGTGAAACATGCGAATCCGGGTGGTATAAAAAAAGGAACAGTATCCAAAGCAGTTATTGTTCGTACTAAAAAAGAAATTAGAAGACCCGACGGTTCTTATATCCGCTTTGACGACAACGCTGTTGTCTTGTTGAACAATCAGGATGAACCGCGTGGCACTCGTATCTTTGGCCCCGTTGCTAGGGAATTAAGGGATAAAGATTATATGAGAATTGTTTCATTGGCTCCAGAAGTTCTTTAAATCGTAAGTCATGAGAAAAAAATCGAATTCTAATCAAAAACGCTTCGCACCTAAGCTCCATATTAAGAAAGGTGATGAGGTAATCATTATTGCTGGGAGCGAAAAGGGCAATAAAGGAACAGTCTCAAAGGTCCTTGTTAGCCAGAATAGAGCCATTGTCGAAGGTCGCAACCTCGCCAAGAAGCATACTAAGCCACAACAAGATCAGCCGGGAGGAATCCAGGAAATAGAAATGCCTATTCATCTTTCTAATTTGATGCTTGTTGATAAAAAAGGCAATCCTAGCCGCATCGGACGTAAAGAAGATAACGGTAAGTTGGTAAGATATTTTAAAAAATCAGGAGAAATTGTTAAATAATGAGTTACATTCCTAGATATAAAACTAAATATAAGGATGAAGTCATCCCTAAATTGATGGAAGAATTCAAATATACTTCTATCATGGAGGTGCCTCGACTTGAAAAGATATGCATCAATCAAGGTCTTGGTGATGCCGTTGCCGATAAGAAGGTAATTGATAACGCATTGGTTGATCTTACTACTATTGCCGGTCAAAAAGCAGTCATAACAAAGGCTACTAAATCAGTCTCTAACTTTAAATTGAGAGAAGGAATGCCGATCGGTATCCGCGTTACACTAAGAAATGAACGTATGTATGAATTTTTGGACAGATTCATCTCCGTTTCTCTTCCAAGAGTACGTGACTTTAAAGGGATTAATGATAAAAGTTTTGACGGTAGAGGTAATTATTCAATGGGTATTACGGAACAAATCATTTTTCCTGAAATCAATATAGACAAAATAGCAAAGGTACTTGGTATGAATATCACATTCGTGACCACAGCCAAAACAGATAAAGAAGCACACGCTTTATTGTCAGCTCTTGGCCTTCCTTTTAAAAATCAAAAAAATAGCTAAATAATATTTCCAGATGGCAAGAAAATCAATAATCGCGCGTGAAAGAAAGAGAGAACGCATGGTTGCAAAATATGCTGAAAAAAGAAAACAGCTGAAAGAAGCCGGTAACTACGATGAGTTGGACAAATTACCACGTAATTCCAATTCAATTAGATTACACAATAGATGTAAACTGACCGGTCGTCCAAAAGGTTATATGAGAGATTTCGGAATATGTCGTGTGATGTTTAGAAAAATGGCACTCGATGGAAAAATTCCCGGAATAACAAAATCTTCTTGGTAATATTATTGAACAATTTATTTAAAAGCAAATTAAACTTTAGAAAATGGCTCTAAATGATCCTATATCAGATTATCTCACCAGAATCAGAAATGCTCAGCAAGCTGGACATAGAATAGTTGAAATTCCTGCATCAAATATGAAAAAAGGAATTACCGAAATTCTATACCAAAATGGCTATATCCTGAAGTATATGTTTGATGATGCGGAAGGTAAACAAGGTGTTATTAAGATTGCTTTGAAGTATAATGCACAGACTAAGCAACCCGTTATCCGTGAGTTGAAGCGCGTCAGCCGCCCCGGTCTTCGCCAATATTTCCATTGCGAAGAACTGCCACGAGTAATCAATGGTTTAGGAATTGCTATCGTTTCTACTTCTAAAGGACTTTTGACCGACAAACAAGCTAGAGCAATGAATGTTGGTGGTGAAGTTATATGCTTTATTAGCTAATTTATTTGAAAGTTAAGAACTAAATTATTATGTCAAGAATAGGAAAAGCTCCCATCTCAGTTCCATCTGGTGTAGAGTTTAAAATAGATAAGTCTAATGTTGTTTCTGTTAAAGGTCCTAAAGGATCTTTGGTTAAGAAATTCGATCCGGATATCACCATTAGTATAGAAGATGGTACATTGACAGTTACAAGGCCAACAGATTCTAAGCGTCATCGTTCAGTTCACGGACTTAGCCGTGCTTTATTAAATGGAATGGTAGAAGGGGTATCCACAGGTTTTACTAAAACTATGGAATTGATCGGTGTTGGTTTTAGAGCAAATAATACAGGTCAATTATTGGAATTGGCACTTGGTTTCTCTCACCCAATTATGTTTTATATACCGGATGAAGTAAAGGTTGAGACAAAAAACGAAAAAGGTTCGCCTCCAACTATTATACTTACAAGTTTCGATAAGCAATTAATTGGACAAGTAGCAGCCAAAATCAGATCATTTAAAAAGCCGGAACCATACAAAGGAAAAGGTATCAGATTTGCTGGCGAAGTTCTTAGAAGAAAAGCAGGAAAAACTGCCGGTAAAAAATAATTTCTTTATAATATACTATTTTAAGTAATATGAAAAAGACAAAAGAGGAATCTAGACAAAGAATTCACTTTAGGATTAGAAAAAAGGTTCAGGGTTCAACAGAACGCCCTCGTCTGACGGTATTCCGTAGCAATAAGGGAATATATGCACAATTGGTTGACGATACTACAGGTAATGTGGTGACGGCTGCATCAACCCTACTTTTGGACAAAACGCCAGGGAATAAGGTAGAACAAGCTAAAGCAGTTGGGAAATTAATTGCTGAAAAGGCAAAAGATAAAAATATTGATTCTGTTGTATTTGACCGTAGCGGTTACCTTTACCACGGTAGAGTGAAAGCATTGGCTGATAGCGCACGTGAATCCGGATTAAAGTTTTAATTTTTAGAGAAAAATATAATGGCAAAACAACCACATAATAAAATGCGTCCAGTTGACGCTGAATTGAAAGATAAGTTAGTCGCTGTTAACCGTGTTGCTAAAGTAACAAAAGGTGGACGTACATTTAGCTTTGCCGCTATTGGGGTAGTGGGCGACGGTCATGGTACTGTCGGTTATGGATTAGGTAAAGCAAGAGAAGTAGCTGATGCCATCGCCAAAGCAATTGATGATGCGAAGAAAAATCTGATCAGTTTCCCGATTTTAAAAGGAACGGTTCCCCATTCACAGTTAGGCAAATATGGTGCAGGTAAAGTCCTTATAAAGCCAGCTGCTGACGGTACGGGTGTTATTGCCGGTGGTGCTATGCGCGCAGTTCTTGAAACAGCTGGAGTACACAACGTACTTGCCAAATCTCAAGGAAGCTCCAATCCACATAACGTAGTGAAAGCTACAATTGATGCATTGTCTAAATTGAGAGATCCATACGCTGTTGCTCAAGAAAGAGGCATCACTTTGAATGAAATGTTTACAGGAGAATTTTAAAAATATTGAGTCATGGGACGAATAAAGATAACGCAAATAAAAAGTACAATCGATCGGAATAAACGACAAAAGGCAACTATGGAAGCCTTGGGTATTAAAAAAGTGTACCGATCTGTTGAACATGATGATTCTCCTGCTATAAGAGGTATGATCCAGGCTGTGGCTCACCTGATAGTTGTGGAAGAAGTAAAATAATCTTTAAATTAATTTAAGATATATTCTGATGGAATTAAATAATCTGAGACCGGCAGTAGGTTCTAATAAATCAAGTAAGAGAATTGCTCGTGGACAAGGAAGTGGTCGTGGTGGTACTTCTACTAAAGGTCACAAAGGTGCTAAAGCACGTACCGGTTTTAATAGCAAACGAGCTCACGAAGGTGGTCAGATGCCACTTCAAATGAGACTTCCTAAGTTTGGATTTAAAAATATTAATCGTGTTGAATACGTTGGTATAAATTTAAATACGCTTGAAGCACTCGCTGAAATGTATAAAGTTTCTGAAATTAATTTTGATTTCTTGACCTCTAAAAAAGTTATTAAGAAATCCGAAAAATATAAGATACTAGGAACCGGTGAATTGACCAAATCTTTGACAGTGTCTGCTCATGCTGCCTCAAAAACTGCTCAGGAAAAAATTGCCGGTTTAGGTGGTACTTTTACCACGATTTAATCATTGATCTAGTATCAATTTAGAATAATAAAATAATATTTATCTAAAGGATGAAAAGGTTTATCAACACGTTAAAGAATATATGGTCTATTAAGGAATTAAGGAATCGTATATTATATACTCTTTTATTACTTTTGGTTTTTAGATTAGGTTCATTTATCGTGTTGCCTGGAGTTATGCCGGATGTTCTATCCAGCGTTGCTCAAAATAGAGGTGCCAATGACCTTCTCGGTTTGATAAATGTTTTTACGGGAGGTGCTTTTAATCAAGCTTCTATTCTAGCATTAGGTATCATGCCTTACATTACGGCTTCCATTATAATTCAGGTTTTGGGCTTTGCCGTTCCATATTTCCAGCGTCTTCAACAAAAAGAAGGTGAATCCGGACGTAAGAGATTAAATCAAATAACTAGGGTATTAACAGTTGCGATAACCTTAGTTCAAGGTGGTGCTTATCTTACTTATTTGAAAGGTGTAGGTGCCATCTCTCCCAATGTGTCAATGTCCATTTTCTGGGGGGCCAATATATTAATCTTGACAACAGGTACTATATTCGCTATGTGGTTGGGTGAAAAGATAACGGATAAAGGGATCGGTAACGGTGTTTCGATTTTAATTATGGTGGGTATTTTGTCACGCTTACCTCAGGCATTGGTTTTCGAATTCGATGCACAGATGGCATCCAATGGATTGATTATGTTTATCCTTGAATTGGCTGCAATGTTTGTCATCATTATGTTTACGATATTAGTGGTACAAGGAGTACGAAAGATTCCATTACAATTCCCTAAGAAAGCAATAGGAGGTGGAAGCCTTGCAGCCGGAAATAGAGATTATATTCCAATTAAGGTCAATGCATCAGGTGTAATGCCAATCATATTTGCTCAAGCTCTGATGTTCTTGCCGGCAATAGTGGCACAGTATTTTGCTAGCTCAGAAAATCCGGAGATGGCATCACATGGCATCATTCGTTCATTAAATGATACATTCTCATTTAGTTACAACTTTATCTATTTTATACTCATTATATTGTTTACATACGTATATACTGCACTATTGGTCAATCCACAACAATATGCAGAATATTTAAAACGATCAAATGCGTATATTCCCGGAGTAAAACCTGGAAAAGATACGGAAGATTATATAGATGCTATTACATCGAAAATTACTTTCCCGGGTGCTATCATCCTTGGAATAATAGCTGTTTTACCTCCAATTGCCGTTATGTTTGGCGTCAATCCGACATTCGCAATGTTCTTTGGTGGAACATCTTTGTTAATTGATGTTGCTGTTATTTTGGATACATTGGCTCAGATAGAAAGACATTTGTTGATGAGAAAATATGATGGATTGGTTCAATCGGGAAAAATACAGGGTCGCGGATCAGGAGGAATTCAGATTGGAGCGTATTAATATTATATCATTATATCCAACTGAGATATCAGTATTGGTTGCAATTAAAATAAAAAACAATTTCCTGTTCAATGTTTAATAAAAGGATTAGTCCGAAAAGCGAAGAGGAAATTACTAAAATAAAAGAAAGCTGCACAATAGTTGTTAAGGCTATTGCTCACGTTGCCAAGATAATTAAGCCCGGTGTTACCGGTTTGTATCTTGATAAAGAAGCAGAGACTGTTATTAGAGACATGGGTGGTATTCCGGCGTTTAAGGGATATCATGGCTTCCCTGGATCTTTGTGTATTTCCATTAATTCTGCAGTTGTACATGGGATTCCCAATGATGACGAGTTGAAAGAAGGAGATGTAGTATCCATTGATTGTGGAGCCGTTCTTAATGAATATTTTGGAGACTCTGCCTATACATTTGCATTGAAGCCTGTGACTGATGAAGTTATTCAGTTGTTAAAAGTAACCAATGAATCTCTTTATAAAGGTGTGGCACAAGCGAAGGTGGGCAATAGAATTGGAGATATTTCATTTGCAGTTCAGGAATATACCGAATTGCAACATAAATATGGGGTTGTAAGAGAGTTGGTGGGTCATGGTATTGGGAAAAATCTACATGAACCACCCGATGTTCCAAATTTTGGGAAGAAAGGAAATGGTTTAAAGTTGGAAGAAAATTGGACAATAGCAATAGAACCAATGATTAATTTAGGGCGAAAAGATGTTTATCAAGCCAAAGATCGCTGGACTATATTAACCAAAGATAATAAGCCATCAGCTCACTTCGAACATACGGTAGCAGTGCGATTACATGGAGGGGAAATTCTTTCAGATCACACTGAAATTGAGGAAGAAATAAAAAATAATGGAAATTTAGTGAATATTTCCAAAAATATTTAGATATTTGCACTCCGAAAAAAGGGATATGTCAAAACAAGATATTATAAAACAAGACGGTATAATTGAAGAAGCGTTGTCTAACGCTATGTTTAGAGTACGTCTTGAGAATGATCATCAAATTTTGGCAACCATATCCGGAAAAATGCGTATGCACTATATTAGAATCTTACCCGGAGATAAAGTTTCAGTGGAAATGTCGCCATATGACTTATCTAGGGGTAGAATAATATATAGATATAAATAAAAAATTTGACTAATGAAAGTTAGAGCATCAATTAAAAAACGGTCGGTAGATTGTAAGATCGTAAGAAGAAAGGGGAAACTTTATGTTATCAACAAAAAGAACCCTAAGTTTAAACAAAGACAAGGATAATATTTATCAATTATAATAGCATAATTTTATGGCTCGTATAGCAGGAGTTGATTTACCCAGGAACAAGAGAGGCGTCATTGCCTTAACCTATATTTTCGGTATTGGACGTTCACTGGCTTCAAAAGTATTGGAACAGGCCGGTGTCAGTGAAGATACCAAGGTTATTGACTGGAATGATGAGAATATCAAAACTATTTCTCGTATAGTCAATGATGAACATAAGACAGAAGGTCAACTTAGGTCTGAAATCCAGTTGAATATTAAGCGATTGATGGATATCGCATCATATCGCGGTCTTCGCCATCGAAAAGGCTTGCCTTTAAGAGGTCAACGTACTAAAAATAATTCACGCACTCGTAAGGGTAAACGTAAGACAGTTGCTAACAAGAAGAAGGCTACTAAATAATTGTAAATAACATCGATATTATATAGCTTAATTATTATGGCTAAAGCACAAAAGAAAGTTAAAAAAAGAAAAGTTAAGGTCGAGTCTGAAGGACTGGCTTATATACAGGCAAGTTTCAATAACCTGATTGTATCTCTTACCAACAGACAAGGGGAAGTTATTTCATGGGCATCAGCCGGAAAAGCCGGTTTTAGAGGCTCTAAGAAGAATACACCGTATGCAGCTCAAGTGGCTGCGTCAGATGCAGGTAAGGTTGCTTATGATGCAGGATTGCGTAATGTTGAAGTGTATGTCAAGGGTCCTGGGGCAGGTAGAGAATCTGCAATCAGAGCAATTGATGGATCAGGTATCAAAGTTTCTAAGATATTTGATATCACTCCAATTCCGCATAACGGATGTCGTCCTCCTAAGAAAAGAAGAGTTTAATCACTATCATAGTATAAAGTAGATATAAATTATGGCAAGATATACTGGTCCTGCAAGCAAAAAAGCAAGAGCATTTGGCGAACCGATTTTTGGACCCGATAAAGCTTTTGACAAAAAGAAATATGCACCTGGTCAACATGGACCTTCTCGTAGAAGAAAACAAAAGTCTGACTATGCACTTCAGTTGATGGAAAAACAAAAGGCTAAATATACGTATGGTATATTGGAGCGTCAGTTTAGAAATACATTTACTAAAGCCGCAAGAAAGGGTGGTGTAACAGGTACCGTTTTGTTACAGTTTTTAGAATCTCGCCTTGATAACGTTGTTTATCGTATGGGTGTATCTAATACTCGTAGAGGTGCTCGTCAGCTGGTATCACATAGACACATTGTTGTCAATGGTGTAGTTACCAATATACCATCATTTCAGGTTAGACCAGGCGATGTGATTGAAGTTAGAGGACGATCCAGAGGATTGGATATTGTTACTTCTAATGTAAAATCAAAACACGATAATCGTAAATTTGCATGGATTGAATTTAATCCTGAAAGAATGGAAGGCAAATACCTTGCTTATCCTGAAAGAGACCAAATTCCGGAAAATATCAATGAACAGTTGATCGTCGAATTATATTCTAAATAATTCATTCGGATATTTTTTTCAATCATTTTATCATTTGTAGATTTATTCAAAATGAGTATATTAAACTTTCAAAAACCAGAAAAAATTATTCTTCAAAAAGCCACCGATTTCGATGGCATTTTTGAGTTTAAACCACTTGAACCTGGTTTTGGACAAACTATCGGTAACTCATTGAGAAGAGTTCTTCTTAACTCCCTCGAAGGTTTTGCTATCTCTGCTATACGCATAGGTGGTGTGGATCATGAGTTTACCACAATACCTGGCGTTGTTGAAGACGTTATTGAGATTATCCTTAACTTGAAGCAAGTTCGTTTGAAATTGAATCTCAATGATGAAGATATTACAAATGAAAAAATTTACCTTACTTTAAGAGGTAAAGAAGAATTTAGATCAGGTGATATTGAACAATTTACCAATGTGTTCAAGGTGATGAATCCTGATTTGCTCATTTGTCACATGGATCCTAGTGTGACATTGGAAATAGAACTTACCATTAATAAAGGTAGGGGATATGTTCCGGCTGATGAGCAACCGGAAAGAGACAATATTATTGGCGTTATTCCAATCGATTCAATATATACTCCGGTGAAAAATGTTGCCTATAGGGTATCTAATACAAGGGTAGGCCAACGTACCGACTATGAAAAGTTGACCATTGAGGTCAAAACAGATGGTACTATTCATCCGGAGGATGCCGTCAAAGAAGCATCCAGAATATTGATTCATCACTTGATGTTGATTACGGATGAGAATATTTCATTTGATGATGCAACGAAGAGCGAAGAAAATGTAGTGGATGAACATATACTACACATGAGAAAGCTTTTAAAGACTACCCTTGAAGATCTCGATCTTTCTGTAAGAGCTTATAACTGTCTAAAAGCAGCAAAAATCAATTCTTTGAGCGAACTGGTACAATACGAA
>CAKUWM010000086.1 GCA_934699305.1 uncultured Saprospiraceae bacterium
CGGCGTATTTAATATGTCAGGGGCTGTGTTTACCAAAGGGTTATTGGACCCGGACGAACCCTTTCTAATGAGCTATCATGGCGATATTGATGATACAGTTCCAATAGATAGCAATTCAGTATTTTTTGGTCTTGCATACCTATATGGCTCACGAACCATCCACAAAGAAGCAGATGCAATTGCTTTGCCTAATACCTTGACAGTTGCTGCCGGTGGCAACCACACCGATATATATTCCGACCCTAAATACGCCGGTACTCTTGGTCTTTACGTTTATAATAGCATTAACTTATTTTATCCAAGATTGTGTGGAATTAGCCTTAGTAGTCATTATGCCAATAGACCTTCCTTAAGCATCCATGCCTTTCCCAACCCGGTAAGTGATTATATGAATGTTGAATGTAAAGAAAAGGTTGATGAGATTTGGTTGGTAAATTCAAGAGGTGAAATTGTCTTACGAAAAAATATTGTATCAAATCATTCTTCGTTCAATGTTTCAAACCTTGCATCAGGAAATTATTTTATCATTCCCATTAAAGATAATTCAGCATACAAACCTATTTCAATTCAGGTATTACATTAATAATTAAATCTATACCACAGTTAGATAAACCAAAGAGTAGCTAAATCGGGCACTTTCCGGAATAAATAAGAGTATTTTTTCTCCTGTCCGGAGACTTTTATCTTGCATCAATCCATCAAGCATAGCATACGCTGATGCAGCTCCTATATTCCCTATTTTAGTTAGATTGGTGTACCATTTGGATTGAGGTATTTCTATATTGTTATTTTCTAACTCATTTTCCAACTTTTTCCAGAAAAACATGGAAGAAAGATGTGGGAGAAAATAATCAACATCACCAATGTCAAGTTTTCTTTTCTCAATAATAGTTTGTAAAAATTGGACACCGACAGGTACAACATTCTCTCCTAATAGCCGTATATCTTGCTTATATGAAAATACACTGTTTTTAATCCACTCTTCGGGATTCATTTCTCCAAAAGATAGGATTTGTCCGTCCTTATCTTTTTCAGCTCCAAGATACATACATGTTTCATACTGATCGGCAAAAGATCCAATTTCAATCCATTCGATTTTGAAATTCATCCTACCTTCATCCGGGCGGTTTCTGAGCAAGAACGCTCCGGCACCATCAGACAACATCCAGCGTAAAAAATCCTTTTCAAAGGCAAGAATTGGATTATCCTCCAACAATTGCAAATTTTCGATTTCAGCTTTAAAATTATTGCCTTGTAAATATTGGGAAACGCGTTCACTCCCGGTTGATACTGAGGTTTCAAATTGACCACTCAATACCGTCATATAAGCGTATTTCAGAGCCTGCATACCCGTACAACAAGCACCGGCGGAGCTAACAATTTCCAAATTTGTGACCGGCAATTCACCATGCACCATAGATGCAAGTGAAGGAAGTAACATATCCGGACTTGAGGTACCACATGCCAATACTTTCATCTCATCCATTGAACACTGTTCATCAAACAACCCCTTTACAGCATTGGCGACCATTTGTGCATTAGTATAAACAAATTTTCCCTCTCTATTCAGCGAATAAAACCTATTTTTTATTCCATTACTTCGTAAGATAATATTTCGCGACCTCGATGGCTTGTCGCCAGCAAAACCCAAAATATCCTCCATGTGTTCATTATCTATGGGCTCATTTGGATAAAATATACTCACCCTTGTAATAAAAACATCATTCAGTTGACTCATTTACCTTCTTGCTTTAAACATAGTTAACCATGAACGATAGATTTTAACCCATATCCCACATTAGACAAATGCTAAATCGATATACAAGCCGTAATCAATGGTTTAATATAAACCTCTGTAACGATTCGCACATCTCGACTTCCCTCATTTTCAGCAATCATCGGACTTATTAAACCTCAAGTGCTGAATCCGGTTAATCTATGTAGTTCATTATTGCACAGCCTTACATTCTTATAATTTCTACTAATTTGGATCACATTTAGTACAACCTTCAATGTATTTGCGCTAACAACGTGCAAAAGTAGTATTTTTCAATCAGGATAAAGCAAATACTTCTTTCTTATCTCTATAAATTTATCTAATTCTGCCTTCCATCCCGCTCTAATTTCTTCCTCTGACTTTCCGGATATTACCTGAAGCCTAAACGAGTCTGTTCCCATTAACTTATCGATAAAATTATTTTTTAGAAAAAACTCAGTCTTCTTAGGAAAATCCCGATATGCTTGTATTAAATATGTAAGGTTAATCTTTTTTGTTTGCCTGATTTCATCCACTTTCTTAGCGCTTAAATCATAGCCCCTGCACTTCTTACCCAGTAAAAATGGAGACATTGCACCCGGCATTGGTTCAGGAATAAAATAATAATCACCTTTGACAGCCATTGGGCTCCCATATACCTGAAATTGTTTATTGGTTCCACGCCCAACACTAAAATTGGTTCCTTCAAAAAGGCACAATGAGGGATATAATGCGATAGAAAGCTGATTCGGAAGATTTGGAGATGGCTTTACAGGCAGTGAGTAAGCCAACTTGTGATTATAATTCTTACAAGGAATCACCTTCAACCGACATTTGATACAATCCTTCAACATATCTTCACTATTCATCATCCATGCAAGCTCACCCAATGTCATACCATGTACTATAGGAATCGGTATCACTCCCACAAAGGAAGTAAATTGAGGCTTCAATACCGGACCATCGACATAATGTCCATTGGGATTAGGCCTATCTAAAACTAAAAGGGATTTACCATGTACAGCACATGCTTCCATCAAATACTTCAAAGTGGACAAATAAGTATAAAACCTGACTCCGACATCCTGTATGTCAAATATAACGACGTCTATACCAGCTAAATCAGTAGAATCCGGCGCCTTCTTTTTCCCATATATGGACACAATAGAGATACCTGTTGCTTTATCTTTGTCATCTTGAATATTAGCACCGGCATCAGCCTCTCCCCGAAATCCATGCTCAGGAGCAAAGATCTTTGATACCTGAATACCATTTTCCAATAAAACATCAACTAGATGCTTCCCTCCTGTCATTGAAGTCTGATTAACCAACAGCCCTACCCGCGCTCCCTTAATTAATGGTAAGTACAAGTCAATTTGATCCGCACCCGTATAAATTGGTAAACCCATTGGGCTTTTTTCATTCTTACTTGGTAAATTACGATGCTTATTAATTGAAACTTCATGACAACTTAAAGAAATCAATCCTATTAGCAACATTATATATTGAATAACCATTTACCTTACTTTAAAAATATTAAATTCTTCGTTTTAATAACCTTTATTTCGAATAAAATATGTCTCTGCCAACAAAAATAGTAAACCAGCTACAAGTAAATACTTCCATAGAACCATACCTAAATCTGTTTCATGTATAATAGAGGCCAAATTTTGTTGCGCATTTTTATCCCATACCTTAATATGGTCATTTTCAATAGATTTCAATTTATCCAATGATAAAAATGTCATACGACTTTCTTTGCGATCATAATTGAAAGCATATAACCCGTAATTCTCAAGTGAATATACACCCGGCAAAATAGATTCATTTCCCAGCTGGATAATCGTCCTCCCATTTCTTTGCAACTGTTCCGGAATAAAAGTTTGCGGTCCATTGAACTTAATTATTGCATCTTGTCCATCCTTAACTTGATTTATTTCAAAACTCTCATTTTTTCCAATAGTAAAAGCTATTTGTGGTCTTAGATTACTAAAACCTGCTTTAAACAAAAAAGGTACCAATACTTCACCATTCTTTACCAAATCGCTATACATTGGATCAATCGGTGCTGCACACAAATACACTTTCCCTGCGCCTCTTCCATACTTGACAAGAAAAGGGTATCCATCTCTGTAAGAAAGAAGAGATATTGCGCCTGAGGCCTTTTTGGTATTTATTTTCAAATTCCTTTGGGTAACAGGAAGTTTAAGACCTATCGTTTTACCTTCAAAAACATTTTGAAAAATTACATCTTCTTTATTGATTGATTGGACCTTGTTTTCAATAGTTACCATTTGCCCATCTGTACCCATCCCAAATGCCTGAGAAAGTTGAATATTAGCGCCGTACGCTGTTGCATTAGGGAATATGACAACATTGGAACCGTTGTCGATTGCCTTTTTTAATTCGGCAATAAGACCTGTTGAAACACTTTTTAATTCATTCAAAACAATTAATGGAAAATCCGGAAAACGGCTAAAATTAACCCTTGAAATTTCTTCATTTGTAACACTAAAAAGTCGAGATGATTCAAGTGCAGTAGATAAATATCTATTGACATTATTCTCATTGATAATCAACACATTCGCTTTCTTAATATCTTTCCAGGCTATAAAATAATTATCGTCAAAATGTATTGGATTGTCATTTATTACCAACTCAGCCGATTGATAGTCACTTCCGGAACTCAGTATCGGTACGGTATCTACAAATGATTTGTCTGCTCCCAACTGAATAATAGGAAGAGGTTTATTATTACCATTAAATTTTAATATCGGTTTTATCGTACTCGACTTAGACCCATCATTAACCACTTTATACACCAATTTATTAGCGACCCCGGGTAAAGAAACCTGATCTTTAAAATACGCCGTATCAATATATACATTAGGCATTGAAGTTGTCTGTATAGGCACCAAATTAACTTGGATAGAAGTGTCATTTAATGCATTTAAATCAGTAGTATTTTCTTGAAAATCACTGATAAAAAAAGAATTATGTTTCCCTTGACCGGCAAGTTTAAAACTTTGTTGCATAGTGTGAAAAATACCACCAAAGGTCTTCACCTGAGGTGTAATTGTCTTTTCTTTCAGTGAAAAAACCACCTCTTCTTTGTTGAGCCACGAATTACCTATTCCTTGATTATCATTTGTCAAAATCATAAATTTATCATCTGCCCCATAACCATTAATAATCTGAAGGGCAATATCTTTTCCTTCTTCCAACAAATTATGATCGGTAGAAATACTTCCCATAGAAAAACTATTGTCTAAATAGAGAATGTTGTAATTGACGCCTTGAGTAATCTTACCTTTCGTTTCAAAAAAGGGTTGAGCGAAGGCGAAAACAAGTGCTAAAATGGCTAAGCATCTGGCTAATAGAACCAACCATTTATTTATTTTTTTTCTGCTGTTAGAGGATTGCTGTATAGCCTTCAAGAATGCTACATTCGTAAAATGAACTTTCTTGTATCTCCTAAAATTAAATAAATGAATGATGATCGGTATAGCAATAGCCAATGATGCAATTAAGAAAGCAGGAAACAAAAATTTCATGGTCAAAAGTACAATAAAATACATTTACAATTAAAATATGTCATACTAAGCATAACAATTAACGTATTAATTCTTAAAACCTATATTTTTAAAATATTAGAAATGGCGAATTGGCTAAACGGGATAGGCGTCACCTTAATTTTGGTTTCATTTATTCTTTTGACTCTACGGAAAATATCTTCAGAAAGCATATTGTATAAATCACTTAACTTTTTAGGTGCAGGATTGGCATGTATAGGAGCTTGGCTAATAGGTGTTTGGGCATTTGTGCTTTTAGAAGGTGTATGGAGTTTGGTAGCTTTATATTCAATTTTTAAAAAATAACATAAGCCAAGTTATAGGGTAAAACAAAATTTTAAATTTGAAAAAGCACTAAATATTTTTTCAATATTTTCAATAATCAGAATTATATTTCGTAATATCAATTTATATTTACTTTTTCAATATTATATATTGACCAAAATGCATCGATCATATTTTTTCGATAAAAAATGAATCAATCCACTATTTACAATGTTATCTTTACACAGAGGATAAACAAATAAAAAAAATGGACACTAAAGTTGAAAAAATCAAAGGCGGAGCATTTTTAATTGAAAATTATGCTTTTGGTACGGATTATATTCCGGAAAGAATGAATGAGGATCAAAAAATGATTCGCGACGTTGTTAGAGAATTTGTGGAGAAAGAAATTTGGACAAGGGGCTATATTTTGGATCAGCAAGCTAAGCTCATGGATGAGGCAGGAGAATTAGGCTTAGTCGGCGCACATATTCCGGTAGAATACGGAGGTCAAGAATTTGACACAATAGTTAACACTATTATCGGAGAAGAATTGGGACGTGGCGATGCTTCTTTTAGCACAACTTTTGCAGCACATACCGGTATTGGGATGCTTCCTATTCTCTATTATGGCACCAGTGAGCAAAAAGCAAAATATCTTCCTAAATTAACCACAGGACACCTCAAAGCTTCCTATTGCCTGACTGAACCCGGATCAGGTAGCGATGCCTTAGGCGCCAAAACCAAAGCCATTCTCAACGAAGCGGGAACACATTATATCCTAAACGGTCAAAAAATGTGGATTTCAAATGCCGGTTTTGCTGATATCTTTATCGTCTTCGCTCAGATAGATGGTGATAAATTCACCGGTTTTATTGTTGAAAAAGGTGCAGAAGGCATGACATTAGGCGAAGAAGAACATAAACTCGGTATAAAAGGCTCTTCGACTCGTCAAATCTTCTTTGAAAGCACTCCTGTCCCTAAAGAAAATATCCTTGGAGAAATAGGAAAAGGTCACCATATTGCCTTTAACGTCCTGAATATGGGCCGCTTTAAATTGGGTGTCTTAGTAGGTGGAGGATGTAAAATAACCACTTCCAGAGCTGTACAATACGGACTTCAAAGAGAACAATTCAAAACTCCCATTGCAAATTTTGGCGCTATTCAATTTAAGTTGGCTCAAATGGCTATCAATGCATACGTTTTGGAATCTACCAACTACCGTATAGCCAATTTGCTTGAAGACTGGAAGACATCCGCCATGCAGGATGGCTTGCCATACCAACAAGCACTGCTCGATGCAGCTGAAGAATATGCCATAGAATGTGCCATTTCAAAAATTTATGGTAGCGAATCTATCGACTATAATGTCGATGAATTATTGCAAATCCATGGCGGATACGGCTTTTCGGAAGAATTTATTCCAGCAAGGCTATTTAGAGATACGCGAATCAATAGAATTTATGAAGGTACCAATGAAATCAACCGTTTACTACTGGTTAATATGTTACTTAGACGTGTCATGAAAGGCGAATTGGATATGGTTGGGCCGGCTTGGGCTGTCCAGAAGGAACTTGCAGGTATGCCTAAAATGGAAACCTTCGAAGGACTTTATCCGGACGAAACCAAAGCCTTGAGTCACTTTAAGAAAATTTTATTAATTGTAGCAGGCGCAGGAGCGAAGTACCAAATGGATGGCAAGGTAGATCTCAAAGATGAACAAGAAATTCTTATGAATATTGCAGACATAATGATTGACGTATTCAATGCCGAGTCTATCTTAGCGAGAATAAAAGAAGTCAACCTTATGGATGACTCACTTCTTACTGAAAAAGAAGCTATCCTAAAGGTATTCTTCCACGATGCACAGGATAGAATTGCAAAAAATGCTGTTGATGCTTTAGCTTCTTTTGCATCCGGAGATGAATTAAAGATTATGCTCATGGGAATAAAACGATTTACAAAATTGGAACCTGTGAATGTCAAATCTCTACGTAAAAAAATTGCTACAAAAATCATAGAAAAGGCGGAATACCCTTTCTAAGGGCATTTTAAAGTTCATTTAAGTTTGGGATATTATATTAAACTCCGTTCGACAACGGAGTTTTTTTTATTTTTAACAACATCATGACTACTTTCTATTTGCAATTTTCACTTTGTCATCATTATTCAATTGACTATTTCGTTGTATATTTGAAGTTAGAATATTTGATTTGATTTATAAAAATGTTTCATATTTACGGTCGGGTTATAGGGTTAACCTCAAAAATAAATCTGTTTCGTTAAGATCGGACACCAATTTGTTTTACATCATAAATAAGTATTTTAAGCGGCAATTTCTCAACAACATTTCTCCCAAATGCCAATTTGCTCTAATTCTGGTACTTCTATTTACCTCCTTAGTCTCTCAAAATGCCTTTGCAACACACAATCGTGCCGGAGAAATCATATTTAAGCAAGTTGGAGATTTGCGGATTAGAGCATCAATAGTTACTTACACAAAAGCTTCAAGTATTGATGCAGATAGGGATACTCTAATTTTATTTTGGGGGGATGGGACATTCGACAAAGTCGGTCGAAATAATGGGGGCGGAAAAGGTATAATTATAGGGCCTGATATAAAATATAATATATATACCTTTGAACACACCTATCCTTCGCGAGGCACTTATACTATGAGCATGACTGATCCCAATAGAGATGCCGGAATCCTCAATGTTAATCCTCCCAATTCAGAAAATATTCCTTTCTACATTGAAACAACATTCACATTCTTAAATTCGACCTTTCAAGGTTATAACAACGCTCCTACCCTTTTACAGCCACCTATTGACATAGGATGTGTTGGTCAAACCTTTATACACAACCCAAATGCATTTGATATTGATGGCGACAGCCTGGTTTATGAGTTAATTGTACCCATGATGGCAGTTGGCACACCAGTCCCCAACTATGCTTACCCCGACCAGATTATCGCAGGATCTAACAATATTATGACATTAAATACCATTAGCGGTGACATATTATGGAATGCACCGCGTAAAGCAGGAGAATACAATATTGCAATTCGTATTAAAGAATTCAGACAAGGTATTATGATTTCTTCCACAATCCGTGATATGCAGATCATCATTGATATCTGTGACAATCGACCTCCCAAAATCGAAACAATAGCAGAGGCTTGTGTCGTCGTTGGTCAGACATTAGCTTTTGATGTGAAAGCGACCGATCCGGATGGACCTCCACAAAAAATTAAATTGACAGCCTTAGGTGGCCCCTTTGCTATTGATGGGAACAAGGCTCAGTTTGATGCACCCCAACAATATACTATTCCGCCATTAACTGCAAAATTTTCCTGGACTCCTGACTGTAATGCAATCAGCAACTCTTATTATTCTGTCATTTTCAAAGCAGAAGATAATTTTCAAGATTCCATAGGCTTGGTAGATTTAAAATCCGTTAAAATAAAGGTTATTGGACCCGGACCGGAAAACCTTGTTGGTGAATCCTCATTAACCACCATAATATTAAAATGGAAACAACCTTATTTATGCGAAACGACTAAAAATCAATACTTTAAAGGATTTAACGTTTGGCGAAGAATTAGTAGCAATAGCTTTCAACCGGACACTTGTCATCCAGGCTTGGCAGGTAAAGGTTATGAAAAAATTGCTTTTAATCAAAATACTTTTGACGGTCAATCCTTTATCTATGTTGATAATCAAGTCGAAAGAGGAAAAGCTTATTGCTATCGAGTAGAGGCTGAATTTGCTTTGACTTCACCGGGTGGATTTCCATACAACAAAGTCCAAAGTCTTCCATCAAATGAAATATGTGTTCTTCTCAACTTAGACGTCCCATTGATAACTAAAGCATCCATAATTTCAACAGGAGGCTCTGACTCTTCGTTTGTACAATGGATTAAACCAAGGATAACAGACTTTGATACTTTGTTAAACCCAGGTCCATACAAATACATATTAAAACGAGGAATAGGTATCAATCCATCTTCTTTTTCAGAAATAAGTGGAGCTACTTTTACATCTCAACATTTTTTAGATCCACTCGATACCTCATATA
>CAKUWM010000087.1 GCA_934699305.1 uncultured Saprospiraceae bacterium
GGTTAGGAGGAATGTTGATTGGATCAAAAGGAGTTGAGCAAGCTGTATTGACATTATATTGCTGCCCAAACATAGTATAGGACATTAATACAGCCAAAAACAGCATCAAGGTTCTTTGAATGCCTCGCCTACATCTAATGTGACTCGACACTCGGTGCGGCTCTCGGTTTAAGCCGGCTAATGTAGTGTTCTTCATAAGACTGAAATGTTGTTAAAAAATACATAAAAGAATTGAAATCAATCCAATTCATCTTCTTTAACTGAATTTGGGTAGAATAGAAAGAATACTTGTTGAATACCCTTTCAACTGACAAAGATATACATTATTTTTATTTGTAATATGTTTTTATATTAAATTTTTTTATAAAATGTAAATAATTTATTTATAAATATATACAATTTATTATTTTATATAATATATATCTTTGATTATCACGGAATAAGAGATGACATTATTTACTAAAAATATTTTCATTTTTTATAATTTTTTCTACTTGCCACGTACGTTTCGACAACAATCAAACATTTTGCTTGTTGAACAATAGCAGAACTCATCGAAAGAATTGATTTGAACAGAAAAGATTTTATAGCCACCATGAGTATTTTCACTACTTTAGGTCTAATTAACCCCATTAGCAAATTAAATCAATTGCTTCAAGATTTGGACAACTCTGATCCAATGCCATTATTTTTCTTTGGCCATGGCAGTCCTATGAATGCGATTGAGTCTAATCAGTTTACTAAAAAATGGAATGAAATTGGTTCTAATTTGCCAAAGCCAAAAGCAATCTTATGTATATCCGCTCATTGGGAAACCAAAGGTTCTTTTGTCACCGCTATGGAGCATCCAAAAACCATTCATGATTTTGGTGGATTCCCGGAAGAATTATATAGGATTCAATATCCAGCGCCAGGAAGTCCTGCAATTGCCCAGGATATAATCAATCAAGTATCTACAACCTCAATTGGTAATGATTTAAAATGGGGTCTGGATCATGGATGCTGGTCAGTAGTCAGGCATTTATACCCCTTGGCCGATATCCCTGTAATTCAATTGAGCATTGACTATACCAAAGATTTAGAATATCATTATAGATTAGCCAAAGAGCTATCAGCCTTGAGATCTAAAGGTATTCTAATCATAGGAAGTGGTAATATCGTGCACAATCTAAGAATGCTGGCATGGGACAAAGCTAATGAACCAAACTATGCGTACGGCTGGGCATCCGAAGCCAATAGTAAAATGGTCGAATACATTGTTTCAGGTGACTTTCAACCCTTGATAAATTATCAAAAACAGGGAAAAGCTTTTCAATTGGCCATCCCTACTCCTGAACATTATATTCCACTTATCTATACATTGGGCCTAAAGAATGATTCCGAGAAAGTCTCTATTTTCAACAATGAGGCGTTGATGGGATCTATAACGATGACTTCTGTGATGATTGCATAGCTTCATTTGATATTCCTAAACCCATTTTCCTATTAATGGCAAAAGTTTCTTTATATTTTTAAAAAACCTATTTCTTTGGCATCATTTATACCAATTAACTTACGATGTACTGCATCAAACCGAATCAAACTAAAATCACCCAGAGGCCATTCATGATTTGATTCCATACCGGGATAGGCAATATTGTAAGTCTTCAAATACCCTTTAACTGTATAATATATATAATCATCAATAAATACAACTGTCTGCAAGCCTTCTAAATCAATCTGTTTTACCCACTTACCAAAAAAGTCAAATACTTGAATGGGGGCATCCGGCTGAATAACATACAAATATTTGCCCCTTTGTAATAATCTTATCGATTTACTCGAATCAAACGCTAAACCCATATAGGGCACACCCTCCAATAACATCCGACCATCGGTGCCTATTTTCAACACTCTTCTACCCTCTTCGTCCAATACCCATATATTATTGTCATCACTTAGTGCGACCGCTCGGATATTTCCCAAACCTATATTCGCAAACTGAATCCTGCCAGTTTCAGAAAGCGTATTGTCTAATAACACAACAATCTGATACTGTGCAAAATAAGCCAACAACAAAAAAGGGTTTCCCGCATCCAACTCACTTAACAAGCCTAAGCGATTATTGGTATAAGTGTACCATGGTTGTCCGGAATCTTTATACTTTGTTATCTGCACATCACTCGTCAATACATACAGGTTGCCTAAAGGATCCACTTCTATTCTTTTTGCTGCAACGTATTTATAAGAGCTATCAATATACCAATTTTGTCCCCTTACAACAAATGCTAATGTCAAAAAACTTATGACAATCAAAGATCTGAATATGGATAAATAGTTCATAACCCACAAATAAAATTCCGGATTTAAGTATCAGCCATTCCCGATTATCGCCTGCTATAATTGGGTGATTCTTTTGTAATATTAATATTGTGAGGATGGCTTTCATTCATCCCAGCGGCAGAAATCTGAACAAATTTAGCGTCTTTCAAACTTTCAATGTTAGCGGCTCCACAATATCCCATTCCGGCTCGCAATCCACCAATATATTGATAAATTACTTCAGAAAGGAGACCTTTATATGGTACCATCCCTTCAATACCTTCCGGTACTAATTTTTTAACATCCTCTTCTATATCTTGAAAGTAACGATCTTTTGAACCGGATTGCATTGCCCCAAGTGAACCCATACCTCGATAAGATTTAAATTTTCGGCCATCTAATATGATGGTTTCTCCCGGCGACTCTTCCACTCCTGCCAATAAAGATCCCAGCATCACAGAGTCCGCTCCACATGCTATAGCTTTTACAATATCCCCCGTATATCGTATCCCACCATCACCTATTACAGGAATTCCACTACCTTTCAGTGCATTTGACACATTGTAAATTGCAGTCAATTGCGGAACGCCGACCCCTGTAACTACACGCGTTGTACAGATACTTCCCGGTCCTATCCCAACTTTAATCCCATTGACTCCTGCACTTGCCAATGCTTTGGCGCCTTCAGCCGTGGCAACATTTCCCGCTATTAATTGTATATCAGAAAACTGTTTCCTAAACCTCTTAACCGTGTCAATTACACCTTGTGAATGTCCATGTGCTGTATCGATAATAATTACATCAACATCCATTTTTATCAAGGCATCTATTCGCTCCTCGGTATCAGGAGCCACTCCCACTGCGGCTCCAACAAGAAGCCGTCCAAAGGAGTCTTTGCTTGCATTTGGAAAATCTTTAAGCTTCATAATATCACGATACGTTATCAAACCCATCAAATTGCCTTCTTGATCTACTACGGGCAGCTTTTCAATTTTATGCGTCTGTAATATGCTCCTTGCATGGTTAAGATCCGTTCCCTTTGGCGCTGTTACAAGACGCTCTTTAGTCATAACCTCCACAACTGGTCTGGAAGGCGATCTTTCAAAACGTAAATCCCTGTTTGTTAAAATACCCTTCAACTTTTGGTTATGATCTATTATCGGAATTCCTCCTATCTTATTTTCTGCCATTAATGCCAAAGCATCTCCGATAGTTGCATCTTCCATGAGTGTTATCGGATCCAAAATCATGCCACTTTCTGATCTTTTCACACTACGTACTTGCTCTGCCTGAGCTTCAATACTCATATTTTTGTGAATTATGCCTATGCCACCTTGTTGGGCAATACTTATAGCAAGCTCTTTTTCAGTGACTGTATCCATTGCCGCCGAGATTATCGGCACATTGATCGTAATTTTTTCAGAAAGCTTGGTTTTTAATTCAGTCTCACGAGGTAACACTTGAGAATGAGCGGGAACGAGGAGAACATCATCAAAAGTTAAACCTTTCTCCCCAAATTTATCGTTAAAATTATTTCTATTTTCCATGTGCAAAGATAATGTATTGGCACCATTACAGAAATATTTTAACTATAATAATTACCAAATATTACTCTTCATTTGCAAAACAAGTCAATTTGTTACGGATTTTTGACCGTTTCCCTCTTTTAGAACACCTCATACCCTTTCAATACTATTTCAAAGTGCATAACCTCTCGAGTGCTTATCCTCTTGATTTCAATCGTATCGCCGGACACACCACCTCTTCCAATGACACTCCTCCATGTTGAAAAGTATCCTTGTAATAATTGTTATAATAGTTATAATTATTGGGATATAAAAAGAATTTATCTTCTTTTGCAAAAATAAAGGAAGAACTCACGTGTGGCCTTGGCAAATATACCTTGGCGGGATCTTTATAATCGATTACATCGTTGGATGAATAATTGAGATTCTTTCCTACCTTATATCTCAGATTGGTAGTAGTTTCCCTATCTCCAATTACTTTAGATGGAGTCCCTACCTTAATAGATCCATGATCCGTGATTATAAATAACTGAACTGCTTTTTCAGACAACCTCTGCAAGGCAAGCCAAAGTGGCGAGTGAATAAACCATGACCTTGTCAATGATCGATATGCTTTCTCATCATCAGCCAGTTCCTTTAAAACTTCCATTTCTGTTCTTGCATGCGACAACATATCTATAAAATTATACACGATAACACTCAAATCGTTATTCATCAAATTCATAATGTTATCAGCCAATGCCTTTCCATTAGTTACGTTTGTTATTTTGATATATTCATGCTTAATAGGCTTTCTAAAAAGTCGAGTTATCTGATCTTCCAAAAAAACTGACTCGCTTAGATTCTTCCCTCCTTCGTCTGAATCGTTCTTCCATAGACCAGGATATTTTTTTTCTATTTCACTCGGCATCATACCGGCAAATATCGCATTTCGACTATATTGGGTAGCTGTAGGTAAAATACTAAAAAAATAATCTTCCGATTCTACTTTATAACATTCTTCGATGATAGGCTCAATAACCTTCCATTGATCATACCTTAAATTATCCATTAATACGATAACAGTCGGCACCTCATCATCTACAAAAGGAAAAACCTTCTCTCGCAACAAGTTATACGACATAATAGGCGCATCCTTATTATTCTTATCCAACCATTCCATATAATTTCGATCAACAAACTTGCAAAAGCCGGTATTTGCTTCGCCTTTCTGAGTTGCCAATATCTCACTCATTTCTAAGGATTGGCTATGGTCAAGTTTAATCTCCCAATTTACTATCTTCTTGTACACATCAACCCACTCATTAAAATCCAAACCACTATTGATCTGCATAAAAATCTGCCTGAAATCTTGCTGATAATCACTTGAAGTTTTTTCCCTTATCAACCTTTTTTCATCGATTATTCTCTTTAAGGAAAGTAAAATCTGATTCGGATTTACCGGCTTTATCAAATAATCCGCAATCTGAGACCCAATGGCCTCTTCCATTATATGCTCTTCCTCATTCTTTGTTATCATAACAATAGGAACACCCGACTTTATTTCTTTTAGACGAGTCAATGTTTCTAAACCTGATATTCCAGGCATACTTTCATCTAAAAAGACTGCATCAAAGTCATTGGCTCCTTCGAATTCCTCAATAGCATCATATCCATTGGACAATGCCGTGACTTCATATCCTTTTTGTTCTAAAAATAAAATTTGTGGCTTTAATGTCTCTATCTCATCATCCACCCAAAGTACCTTTATTTTATCCATAATCCCTAACTAACTAAGTTTTTTTCTTGTATGTAACGCTTATTTTCAAATTTTACTACAAATAAAGTCGATATTCTTTCAAATTTTGTAATTATTTAAGATTTTATACTTTAATCGATACAATATAATGAATATTTAAATGCAATATTTGTTTACAAAATTTATTTCGAAGTAATCTCGTATGCAGCTTCCTTTTTAAAGATTGTCAGGATGCGGCTATCATCATTTGAATATTGATTTTTTAATTAAAACGTTTTATTATTTTGCAAAACCTTGTTAAAAGCGTTACTACTGTTACCTTTACCATCAATTAATAATATTGGATGCAATTCAAATATAAAAAAATTATAAATGATCCGGTTTATGGAATGATTAATATTCCGGATGGAATCATCTTCGACATCTTAGAACATCCTTATTTCCAACGTCTTAGAAGAATAAGTCAAGCTGGGTTAGCCAATCTTGTTTATCCGGGAGCCAACCATACCCGATTCCATCATGCTATCGGCGCTATGCACCTAGCCCTTGAATCCCTCGATATGTTAGAAATCAAAGGGGTAAACATAACAGATGATGAAGCCACTGGATTACTCTTAGCTATTTTAATGCATGATATCGGTCATGGCCCCTTCAGTCATGTACTTGAACACACTTTGACAGGACGCCACCACGAAGACCTGACATTAGCTATCATGAACAAAATAAACGATGAATTTCATGGAGCTTTAGATACTGCAATACAAATATTTACCGACCGGCATCCCAAAAAATTTCTGCATCAATTAGTATCCGGACAGCTGGATCTTGATCGTATGGATTATCTCAACAGGGATTCTTTTTTTACGGGAGTTGCTGAGGGTAAAATCGGATACGATAGAATCATTAAAATGATGACCGTAGTCAACAATCAACTAGTCATTCAGGAAAAAGGTCTTTATTCAGTCGAGAACTTCCTCATGGCGCGTAGGTTGATGTATTGGCAAGTATATCTACATAAAACTGTTTTGGCATCAGAACACATGCTTATCCAGTGCCTTAATCAAGCCAAAGAGGTTTCCTCTCAAGGAGAACATTTTTCAATTTCACCTCATTTGGCCTATTTTATGGTCAAAAAAACTCATGAAGATTATCAAGAGATGTTACACCACTTTCTTAAAATTGATGACTATGACTTGTGGTGGGCCATTAAACAATTTTCGGAAAGTAAGGACCAGGCATTATCTTTTTTATCTAATGCTATTTTAAATAGAAAAATATTTAAATTAGAATTGAGCAAAAATCCATTCTCTGCAGAAGAAATCAATGACACAATCCAACGTGTAGCCATTAAATTTAACCTCGATATTAATCATGCCAAAAACTTAGTCTTTCATGGTTCTGAAACGAATGAAATGTATAATAGTCAAAAAGACGAAATAATGGTTCTTTTGAAAAACAACACCGTTCAACCTTTTTCCAGCGTATCTGATTATCCGATGGGGAATACTATAGTCGTAAAATATTTCTTATGTTTCCCTAAACTTTAATCCTGAAAACAAGGTTTACTATCTGAAAATTCACTTTTACAATAATTTGAAATTTTATTAAATTAACATTAAATTTTTACAATATGTCATTTACACTTCCCGCTTTAAGTTATGAATATGATGGTCTTCAACCATATATTGATGCAGAAACTATGCACATCCATCATACTAAGCACCACCAAGGATATGTCAACAATTTAAACAAAGCAATTGAAGGAACTGAATTTGAGAATATGCCCATTGAAGAAATTTTAAAAAATATCAACAAAGCAACTCCTGCAATCCGCAACAATGGAGGAGGTCACTATAATCACTCTCTTTTTTGGAAATTGCTCTCTCCCAATGGCACACATCCAAGTGGTGATGCGTTAGACGGCATTAACAAAAAATGGTCTTCCTTTGATAATTTCAAAGTAGCTTTCAGCAACGCCGCAGCCACTAGATTTGGTTCCGGTTGGGCATGGCTGGTTGTATTAGAAGACGGTTCATTTGAAATTTGCTCAACTCCAAATCAAGACAACCCTTTGATGGGCAAAGAGGTCTGCGGCGTTAAAGGATTTCCTCTTTTAGCAATTGATGTGTGGGAACATGCGTATTATTTAAAATACCAGAATCGTCGTCCTGAGTATATCGAAGCTTTCTTCAATGTAATAGATTGGGATGAAGTAAACAGCAGATTGGTACAATCCACTGAATATTTCAAGTAAAAAATTATCAAACAGACTATTTCGCCCGGACCTTAGTTAATGCTTTGAATATATGCTAATAGAAATCGCTGCAAATAGTCTCCAATCAGCTTTGAATGCCCAAAATGCCGGCGCATCCCGCATTGAATTATGTGCCAGCCTAGAAATAGGGGGTATTACACCCAGTGCAGGCTTGATTAGACAAGTCAAGTCTGCACTGGAAATACCCATTTTTGTGCTCATCAGACCCCGAAGTGGAGATTTTATTTATTCGAAAGAAGAAGTAAAAATAATGGTGGACGACATTCTATTCTGTAAAGAAATAGGTGTCGATGGTATCGTGACCGGCGCTCTTACCCATGAAGGTATGATAGATGTTGACATTATACAAACTTTAAAATCACATTCCGAAAATCTTGATTTTACCTTCCATCGCGCATTCGACATTTCCTATGACCCCATAAAATCCTTGCATACCCTCATTGACCTCAAAATAAATCGCATCCTTACTTCAGGTCAAAAAAATAACGTCATCGACGGTCGGTTTTTAATTAAAAAACTCGTCAGTGAAAGTAAAGGCAAAATTTCAATTATGCCGGGTTGTGGAGTCAACGAAAATAATATCCTACAAATAGCCTCATTTACCGGCGCTAAAGAGTTCCATGCTTCTCTTAAAAATAAAGTAAAAAGCCCGGCTACTCACTTTAATCGCGAAGTCAACCTCAGTACAAGCGGTGATCTGGATGAAAATGATTACTATGTATCAGATTTTAATCGAATCCATAAACTGGTAAACAACATAAACGTCACGTCTTAAAGTCGTTGCACCAATTCTTATAACACAATCTTAACAATAAACCGTATTTATTTCTCATAAAGGAATTATTATGACACAATTATATTGTTTACCTTTGCCCTATTAATTATATATTTATCTTTCTTCAACTATTTATTATGAGGTTTTTTACATTTTTATTGGGAATGTTGCTTTTCTCAACTATTTCTTTTTCCCAGACATTCAAAGTCCAAAAAGACTCCATGTCAACAACAGTCATCAAAGATGAATTTGAAAACTATATTCAGAACTTTGGATATAACACCACTACTGAAACAAAAGTAATGCGCTGGACACAAAAAACTATTTTTAAAGGCTCACAATGGAGCAACTCCCAAGTTTGTGACAATATACTCTGCTATACTGAAAAAATCCAATCCAAAACGATTGAAATTCCGGGTGGAGGCAATACCCTTCTTAAATTACTCTTCCACCCAAATGGCCAAGATACTTGTGGTTATTATACCATCACTGTGAAAGAAGAAGGTGCCGACCACGATGACGACGTAGCTCATTACTTCTTTAATGGCTCTGACTGCTCTGCTATTGCAGCCGGATTCTCCAGAATTGAAAATGTAGAAACAGTAAAAATCTTCCCTAATCCAAGCTCTGATTACATCCAATTGGATTCTAAAGAAGCCGTCAGAAATATCGTATTCTACAATTCGGAAGGCCGCATTGCTAAAGAAGTCGTATCATACAATAAAGGTTTAATCCCGGTATCTAACCTTGCTCCAGGTACATATTATATGATGATGTCATTCTATAACGGTAAAATGGGCGTATCCAAATTCTATAAAAATTAATTATAATACCAGTTAACCCATCCCACTATTTTAACTTCATACTACAACTCATATAAAAAAATGGGGCTGCCTTTCAAAGCAGCCCCATTTTTTTTTACTTAATGTGCTTCACGCATCTTTTCTTTTTTCTTAATCAGCTTTCTCCTCAAATTATCAATCCCTTTATC
>CAKUWM010000088.1 GCA_934699305.1 uncultured Saprospiraceae bacterium
CGGTGGTAGCGGCTGGATTTTAGAAGACATAAACCGACTTTCTCGTCAGAATATTGAAATAACGTATATAGAAGAGTCCGAAAGAATGCTTGAAATGACTAAAAAAAGGCAGTTTAATCCATTGGTTGTCAATATAATACAAGCTGATATATTTGAATACAGTCTTTTGGGCAAATACGATATCATCTTTACACCATTTATATTTGACCATTTCAATCTCCAGGAAAGCCAAATTTTATTTGACAAATTGAATTCCCATTTAACAAGTGGTGGATTATGGCTCCATACGGACTTCACTTATGAAAGCAGCCATGGGAAGTGGTGGAAAAGACTATATATGTCGGTTATTTTCCTCTTTTTCAAATGGGTTATCGGATTAAAAAACAATACATTGACCAATATGGAGCCTATCTTTCAAAAGGAAAATTATCAATGTTTGTATAAAAAATACACTTATATGAATTTTATTCAAGGCAGCATTTGGGAAAAAGAATAAAAAGCAATATATTGGTAGTTTAAATCAGTTATTTCATATAAATTTTGAAGTGTTTTACTCGATTTGGGAATCATTTGAAGTAGCTGTATGTTTTTAAAAAATAATATTCATAAAAATTAATCTTAAAATGAAACGATCCGTTGTAACACTTATTGTCATTGCAGTTATTGCACTCATCGCTTATTCATCCTTCAAAGGGGCTTATAATTCTATGGTTACCAAAGAAGAATCGGTAGAATCAGCATGGGCTCAAGTGGAGAATGTATATCAAAGACGTGCCGACCTCATCCCCAACTTAGTGAATACTGTAAAAGGTGCGGCTAATTTTGAAAAAGAAACGTACACAGCAGTCACTGAAGCTCGTTCTAAAGCCAGCCAAATTACAGTAGATCCCAAAAACCTAACTCCGGAAAAAATTCAAGAATTTCAAGCTGCTCAAAGCCAGTTATCTCAAGCATTGGGACGTTTGATGATGGTCACTGAAAATTATCCTCAACTAAAAGCCAACCAAAACTTCCTTGACCTTCAGGCACAATTAGAAGGCACTGAAAATAGAATAACTCAGGAAAGGCGAAAATTCAATGAAGTTGTTCAGGATTTCAATACTTATATACGTAAGTTCCCAAATAACTTGATGTCAGGTATGTTCGGCTTTGAGAAAAAAGGATATTTTGAAGCGGAAAAGGGTTCAGAAAAAGCCCCAACCGTCAATTTTTAATTCATTTCTGTTGAACTATTTTAAAGTATGTCCAAATTTTTTAAGCCGGAACAGGAAAAAAAAATTATAAGCGCTATATCAAATATAGAATCCACCACGACTGGGGAGCTAAGGGTATATATCGAAGACAAATGCCCTGAAGATGTCCACCATAGGGCTATGAAAATATTTGAACAATATGGTGTACATAAAACCAAAGCACGCAATGGCGTCCTGATATATGTTGCCGTCCGATCCAGACAACTATACATTTGGGGCGATTCAGGAATCCATGAAAAAGCCGGCCAAAGCCTATGGGACAATATCCTAAAAGACATGAGTAATGATTTTGCCGATGGAATGTATGAATCCGGACTACTTAAAGCTATTAATGCTATAGGAGTCATCATGAAGCAATATTTCCCTGCGAATGGTAAAGACACAGACAATGAATTGCCGGATGAAATAATCTATGGATTTTAACCTTTGAAACGTTGCATCGCTACCTTTCAATTAACACAACAAAAATGAAGAAGTACATATATATAACGCTTGTATTCCTTTGTGGGGCATTCTCTCTTTTTGCACAGAATGACAACTTGTTCCCAACCAAACCGGAACCGGCGGTGTATGTACACGATTATTCCAACATGCTTACCTCAGTCCAGCGAAACATATTAGAGCAAGAACTGAGAGCAATGAATGATACAACTTCTTCACAGATTGTTATCATGATACGTCCGGATATTGGGGATTATGACCGGGCAAGCTATGCAATTGAATTGGGGAATAAATGGGGCGTAGGTCAAGGCAAAAAGGACAATGGCGTCATCATGCTAATCGTAACTGAAGGAAGCCAAAGAGGAGTATTTATTTCCACCGGTTATGGCGTAGAAGGTGCATTGACAGATGTTAGTTCGTCGCGCATTTCCCGGGAAATGGTTAATTATTTTAGGGAACAACAATTTTATGAAGGAATCCAATACGGTGTAACAGCAATAGTCTCTGCAATACATGGAGAATATTCGGCCGACACCATTTCACCATCAGATTCAGATGATGTATTTTGGCCTATGTTTGTGATATTCCTCATCATTGTAGGCATCATATTAATTGCAATTTTTGGAAAGTTCGAAACACAAACTTATTCCGGGACAGGCACATTTGGCAATAGAAGAAGGGATACGTGGGGCGGCGGCTGGGGCGGTGGAGGTAGTTGGGGCGGTGGAGGTTCTTCAGGCGGCGGCTGGGGCGGAGGAAGTTTTGGAGGAGGAAGCTTTGGAGGTGGCGGAGGCGGAGCCAGCTGGTAATTAAGCCGTATTCCAATTCCTAATTTATGCTCATCTTATATGTATTGTAAAAAAATACTACATCTTTCAGGATTATTCAATCACTTGTATCAAAGCTACTTATAAAACAATTAAAGTGAACCCACATAGTAATCTTTTAAAAGCCAAATCAATATTAATCCATATTCCGCATTAGACAATTGTGGAATATGGGATTAATGTCAAAATTACATCATTCGATGGAAATCTCAACCTAAAATAAAGAAGAAAAACCTGTCGGAAAATTAGCGTTATTACCCTATTTAATCTCTTCTAACGGCACTTTATCACAAGGTTCAAATCAACCACCATGTGAGGAAGAATCCTCTTGTAAAGCCGGATTTTTGACCAACTTGTTCATCGCCGCATAATAAATCAACTGCCATTCATTTCCGGTCTTTGCAAACCGTCGTTCCATTCCATATTCCTTGTTTTTCAACTGAATTCTTTCAATCACAATGGTACTGTCAATTACTGTAAATTCCCTTGTATAATCACTAAAGTCTGTGAAAGGACGATGCATTGTCCAATCCTTAATATCCCAATGAAAATCAGGAATAGCTTCTTGTGAAGAAATGGAAGGAATTCCTTCCAGTGGAAAACGAATGTGGTCTATTTGAAAAATACTGTCTTCATGAAATTTGGTATAAAAAGCTTCAAAACCGACAGGCAATGCCTGTTCAATATTGGCTTCTTTCTTCTTACATCCAATAATTGTAAGCATTGCAACTAAAAATCCTACTAAAATATTATATTTATTCATATTCATACATTATACAAAGGCCAGGCCCATGTGACGATAAATCCATTGACTTCTTCAAAATATAAACGAAAATAGGCATCGACATTATTACGTCTTACTCTTCCCCTACCCCAGCCCTGATGAAAGGAATCAAGCGTAAAGTGTACTGCTAATTGAGACCGAAATTCAAGCTGCCCCAATCCATCCACCTTATATAATGCTTCTTTACAAGACCAAATCAAGGTAAACCAAAATATAGGATCAAGTCCCATCGGCACCTTAATTTCTGCCTCGTTACAGAACTTGGTTGCCAGCCTGATTATTCTTTCATCAATCCTTTCCAAGTCAACACCATGATCCATGCTACCTATACTCACTATTAGCATGGACTTGCTGTGTGATATTGAAATTTTTTCATTGCGATTAGATAAATAAGGCTTGCCGTTTCGTCGCTTCTTTAACAAGGGTTTACTTCCCTTCATATTAGAATTAAGTAAATAACGCTGAACGATAAATTCAAGTTTTCTCTTGCCGCTCATCATTTCAAACTCATTGCTTTCATCTAAAGTAAGTTGCGTCTCTTTTCGAAACCAATCTAAAGACTCCTGCATATCCCACAAATACAAGTCCAAGTCTTTTACCCTCGATTCTAAATCTATAGCCGGCATATCTTCACCTTATGAAATAAATACTTTCCCATTTTCTAACAACGAGTCATTTATTTATTTGCACCGCAATTTCGTATTTCCATTACAAATTTGGTGTAAAATTCTTCAATATCCACCATTTTATTCTAAAAACCTACAATTCCCTTTTTTGAGCAAATCAACTTATTTTTTACTTAATATCAATTGATATCAATATTTCACACCTCAATGCAGAATATAATTTGTCACAATATTTTCCGGTAAACGTACATAATACAGCATATTCAGCATTCAGAGAATGATAAAATACACATTTCTTTGGTGGTTGACAAAAACAAAATTCTTGAAATTACATTCTAATAACAATACATGCGAAATGAATAATTCTCAAGAAAAGTTAGGATTTCAATTAAATCATATCAATACCAGACAAGGCGGATACAGTTCAATTTACGCAATTGCCGACTATACCCACAAAAGGGGTTTTTTCTCATCCGGAGGAGATGGTGAGATCATTTATTGGCAGGATGCAACTTTGGATGAAGGGAAAGTCTTTGCTAGAGAAGAAAAACCGGTCATGTGCCTTCACTATGATGACCACTCAGATGAATTGATAACAGGAACACTAAATGGCATCATAAGTTGGATACATGTGGAAGGGAAAACAGTTACTAAAAGACAAAAATGGATCAATGGGGGCATATTTGCATTAACAAGTGATGAAAAGGCGCAATATTTTTCCGGTGATGATGGCTGCGTCAATCAGTTGGACAAAACAAACAAGCAATTAGTCAGTAGCATTCAAATTTCTGCCGTTAGGAGCAGAGCACTTTTGCTACATCACACTTTCATTTTTGCAGGCACATCGGAAGGCAATATATTTAAAATCAATACGGCAGATTTTAATCAATATCAGAAAAGCACATTTGGGCATCAAGGCAGTGTCTTTGGACTGGCATTGGCAGGCGATGGAATAATATCAGTTGGTAAGGATGGCAGGATGATAAAATGGGATTCTTCCTTAACACCAATAATCGACATTCAAGCCCACAATACAACCATCAATTCCATCGTAACCCTCGGCAATACCGGCCTTCTGGCGACTGGATGCAGAGATGGAAGTATCCGGATATGGGATTCGGACAAGCTGGAACTTGTGAAAGTAATAGATTTATTTCTGCATTCCGGCCATCTCCGATCGGTCAACAAACTCATTTGGAAAGATAACCAAAGTAGCTTAATCAGTGGAAGTGACGACAGACAAATTAAATTATGGAAAATAGAAGCTTCCTGACATCATCTCCTAAAAAGCAAACTTCTAATCAACCTTGATAAAAAGTATCTTGTTATCTCGCTTTATTTTAAAAGTTATTGGCTTTGTATTGGGTGCATTTTTTATGATTCGACTCAAGTCATCTTCATCCTTAAAAACCAAATTATTAATCGATAAAACATGATCGCCGACCAAAAGTCCGGCTTGTTCGGCTGGTGAATGACTTTCTATTCGTATCACCTCCCATAATTTTCCATTGCCTGTTTTAGAAAGAGATACACCAAGTTCTCGCGGTTTATTGGGATTCTCTATACGTCTTGTTTTCTCAACATTCCGATTATTAATATTTGTCTTTGGGTCAGAGGATAGAACAACAACAATATTTTTTAAGCTATTATCCCTCAAGACCTTTAGATTTACCTCATCTCCGGCATTTTTCTCTTTTATATAATTAGCCAACGTGATTTGATCCTTAATAATAATATTATCAACTTCTTTAATGACATCACCTTTACTTAATCCTGCCCTTTCAGCAGGTCCCTTGGGTTCAACAAGATAAACACTTACACTGCCCTTGGATTCCATCGTTATCATCCCTATCCAACCTTTCTGTGGAATAATTTTTCCTTCATTGAGCTGGCTATTGACATAAGGCAAGCCATCTTCAACAACTACAAAGCTTTTATTATCCTTCTCCCGCCTAATCATATTAAGCCTAACTCCGGCTGAATCAGCGGGCATACCATTGATTAAAACAATTTTTCCTTTTACCACCACATTGAATGAGTCTAAGTCAGAACCTTCAATGTTTATCTGAATGCTTTGAACAGGTGAGCCCTGAGCCATTAGGAAATTACCGACAAATAGAAATAAAATTATTGCTAAACATTTATTTAAAACCTGCATATTACTAATTTTTAGATGACTAATATTAAAGCCTATTTTTTCACAACTATCACACTAAGATAATACAATGTTCTTTCAAATGTATTGACGTAAAATAATTAATAAATATTTATAATTCCAAAATTTTTATTCTGAAAACTACTATTTCTGAAAAAACGCTATCTCCCGAAAGATCTATTAAAGCGACATCACATCAAATTTAAACCAAATTCAACTAAATATTCTTCAATAAAAACATCAATTATACATGTTAATAATTAAATTCGAATAACAATAAAAATAATATTAATTTTTTCAATATTGATTATCAATAACTTATAGTATTTTTATAAAAATATATATAATTATTTTCATATATAATAAAAAAGTCATTTATATTTACCACATAATTAAGTTACAACTTAGATGTTCAACGAACCATTATTTCATTTAGGTCAATACATCAACATGATGAGGTTGGTAATAAGCAGGCCTAATCGATTTAGTATGTTCTGGAAAGAGCTGGTAAGGCAGATGTACGACATTGGCATCGGATCGTTGCTCATCGTTGCCTTAATATGTATATTTATTGGCGCGGTGACGGCTATTCAGTTTAATTATCAATTAGATGGTACGTTAGTTCCCAAATATTATATCGGTTACATTGTGCGTGATATCACGCTGATAGAAATGGCACCGACAGTAACCTGTTTGGTTTTAGCGGGTAAAGTTGGTTCCAACATGGCTTCAGAATTGGGCGGGATGCGTCAAAAGGAGCATATTGATGCCATGGATATAATGGGGGTCAATACGTACAACTTTCTGATAGGTCCAAAGATTTTAGGTGGAATTTTGGTTATTCCCATGTTGGTTACAGTGGGTGCTGCAATCAGTATTTTGGGAGGATACTTAGCAAGTGTACCTACCGGGATGCTTTCAGCAGACCAGTATATACAAGGATTGAATTCATTTTTCGTCCCTTTCAATGTAATATTAATGTTGATTAAGGCCACTGTTTTCAGCTATATCTTAACCTCCGTATCCTGTTATCAAGGCTATTATGTCAAGGGAGGAAGCATTGAATTGGGCAAGGCCAGCACGAGGGCCGTTGTCATCAGTGACATACTCATATTGATAGCTGATTATATTTTAGCATTATTATTAGCAACCAAATGATGGATACAAAATGATAAAAGCCATAAATATCAGAAAATCATTTGGAGAGAATGAGGTATTAAAGGGGATTACTACGACCTTTTTAGCGGGCAAGTGTAATCTAATAATAGGTAGAAGTGGTGCGGGTAAAACCGTATTGTTAAAGTCATTGGTAGGTTTAGTAAAGCCGGAAAAAGGTGAGATATGGTTTGATCAAACCAATTTACTATTGCTCAATAAGTTAGAAACAAGGAATCTTCGGAATTTAATGGGCATGTTATTTCAGGGATCTGCTTTGTTTGACTCGATGACCGTGGAGGAAAATATCCGATTCCCTTTGGATATGTTTACAACGATGACGTATAAAGAAAAATTGGCACGAGTAAATGAATGTCTTGAAAGAGTGGATTTGGCCGGCAAAAATAAGCTCTTCCCGTCCGAATTAAGTGGTGGAATGCAAAAAAGAGTTGGTATCGCAAGAGCCATTGTTCTACGCCCACAATATTTATTTTGTGATGAGCCTAATTCAGGATTGGATCCCAAAACATCCATACTTATCGATCAGTTGATTTATTCAATTACACAGGAACGAATGATTACAACCGTAATCAATACCCACGACATGAATTCTGTTATGGAGATAGGTGACACCATAAATTACATAGAAAATGGCTTGCTCGCTTGGCATGGGGGAAAAGAAAATGTACTGGACAGCGACAACGAATCTTTGCAAAATTTCATCTTTGCTTCGCCATTCCTTAAAAAATTGCGTGCAAAGGCAGAGAAATAAAAAAGACCCGTAGATTGCCTTTGCAATCCCGGGCCTGAAGACTAAGGTCTCAAAATAAGAAAACTACTTCTTTTTGGCAAAAGCCATATATCTTACATATTTAAAAAATTCATATATAATATAAACCTATATCATATAACGATTTTTCAAATCATTTTGTTTCATTTCTTTCTTTAAAAAATGTCGGTCATTTCCGACATCTATTCAGTATGCAAATATAATGCCAAGATGAATTCCTTGTCTTATATAATTTAATTTACATATAATATTTTTTATTTTTTCTTCTATTTTAGTATGTTTTATTTAATTATATCCAATTTAATTTAATGATTATTTATTAATAGACATAAAATAAAATATTATTTATTTTTTTATTAATTTTTATTAACCTCTTAAATCAAACTATATTTTATTCAATACATACCAATTTCGCAAACTCCTTCCCTATCTTTTATTTCATAATTTAACATATTATTAGCGCAAATTCAAACTCCATGCAAGATGCGCGATTCAGTAAAGTGAGAGGACCAACAATAAAGTTATTCTTTCCATAGCGTTAATCTATCCATTAACGAGTCAGATGTTGATTGGAATAAAATTAAAGGGAAAATTTGTTATACACACGTTGTTTATCCAATTCTCCCATATAGAGACATATCCTTTTGTAGCTATCTTAAGGCTTATATCGCGCCTCTTCCAATATTTTTTGGGAATTTATTTCCTGAAGCATTTTGTGAATCGGCATATCAGGATGCCTTTTCATATATGCCTCTATAATTGCGCCTCCCAAATAAGCGGATGTTCGACCGGGTGAATCTGCTGGCATACCCGGCGAAGTTGGCGCTATATCAACATATTTTTGTATTTTTTTAAAGTCCTCACTATATACCATTTTCTCGGAAAGAAAAAACGACCACATTTCTTTTTCGTTCTCACGACAAAAATTGAGTTGTTTTTTGGTGTATCCATAGATTAACGTATCGCGCTCCGGTTGAATCATCCTTGACAAAAGATAAACTTCCTTACCCTGCTGCACCATATAATCCAATAATGTCTTAGGCTCCCTCTGTGGTAGTAATGAGTTGCGAATATAATTTTTCAACAAATTAGACACCATGTTGTCTCTATTCATATTATGCTGAACATACGCCGGCCACACCTCTACATTATAATACTTATTGCCCTTACCGAAATAGAGATCTAAGCTGATTCCCATTACCGTATCAGATGTTGAAAATACGCCAACTCCAAACTCAGTCAGGCAGGTAAACACTTTTGGTTTTTTGAGTCCCGGAATCATTGATTGTAACCTGGCAAAGGACGACGCATAATCTTCTTCCTCATTTTTTAAATCACTAAACTTTCCGATTTCTTTTTGATATAAGTCTTTGATAATCGCACTTTTTTGATATAGAAAAAATATTTTTTGAAAATTTGTGTCCGGTTGATACTGATCATTGATGACTCTAAGGAAATAAATATTGGTAAATTCCGGATAAAGCAACTCTAATTTTCTCAATCCATCAGCCGGGTTAAGTGTATCCACCTGTGCCAACAGATTTTCGTACCGAATCCATGGCTCTGCCTTATAG
>CAKUWM010000089.1 GCA_934699305.1 uncultured Saprospiraceae bacterium
TAGTTTGATTATAACGCTCATTATTAGTAATAAGACCCATGTTATAATGTTCTACGATATCATCAACCTGCTTTTGAGCATTATTGATTACTGTTTCCTTTAGCTTTGGAATAATTAAATCTCCTAAGTTAAAGGACAATCCTCCTTTAAAAGACCAGTAATAGCCTAATTCCTTAATTCCATCCAAGAAATCAGCAGTGACAGCAAAGTCAGTTCGACGGATGATATCATTGATAATTTTCTTCAAGTTTTTCTTTGTCAACAATTCATTGACAAAAGGTACACTTTGTGGAACAGCTTTGTTAAACAATACTCTTCCTACGGTTGTATCAATCAATTTTTGCACCAATACTCCATTCTCATCCACTCTTTCCCTAACTTTGATCTCAGCATGGAGGTCCAATTTTTGCTCGTTCATAGCAATTAAGACTTCCTCTGAAGAATAGAACTTCATGCCCTGGCCTTTGATAACCGTATCTCCTTGGCTAACTTTTGGTTTAGTCAAATAATAAAGACCCAATACCATGTCTTGAGAAGGAAGAGTCACAGGAGAACCATCCTGTGGATTGAGCATGTTATGCGATGAAAGCATTAGGAGTTGAGCTTCAATAATAGATGCCTGGCTCAAAGGAACATGCACAGCCATCTGGTCTCCGTCAAAGTCGGCGTTAAAAGCACTACATACTAATGGGTGCAATTGAATTGCCTTACCTTCAATCAATTTAGGTTGAAAAGCTTGGATTGATAGACGGTGTAGTGTAGGTGCCCGGTTTAATAATACCGGATGTCCTTTCAATATATTCTCAAGGATTTCCCAGATAACAGGATCCTTTCTTTCGACTAATTTTTTAGCTGATTTAACAGTTTTTACGATACCTCTTTCTATCAACTTTCTGATAATAAAAGGCTTAAACAGTTCTGAAGCCATACCTTTCGGTATACCGCATTCGTGCAACTTGAGTGTTGGTCCCACAACGATTACAGAACGACCTGAATAATCGACTCTTTTACCCAATAAGTTTTGACGGAATCGACCTTGCTTTCCTTTCAGAATATCTGACAAAGACTTCAAAGCTCGTCCACCTTCAGCTTTTACTGCATTTGATTTACGAGAGTTATCAAATAAGCTATCTATTGATTCTTGAAGCATTCTTTTTTCGTTACGAAGAATTACTTCAGGAGCCTTAATCTCTAAAAGTCGCTTTAAACGATTGTTTCTAATAATAACCCGACGATACAAGTCATTCAGGTCAGAACTGGCAAAACGACCGCCATCCAACGGAACCAAAGGTCTTAACTCTGGTGGAATGACAGGCAAAAATTGTATGACAGCCCAATCCGGCTTATTTTCAGTAGAAGCCATCCCTTCACGGAAGGATTCAACGACTCTTAGTCGCTTCAATGCTTCTGATTTTCTTTGTTGAGAAGTTTCAGTGCTTGCGAGGTGTCTAAGTTCGTACGACAATTGATCCAAGTCAATATTGGCTAATAAATCCCGTACAGCCTCTGCACCCATCTTAGCTATAAACTTATCCGGATGAGTATCATCAAGTAATTGGTTTTCTTTTGGTAGTGAATCGAGTATTTCAAAATACTCTTCTTCTGCCAAAAGATCAAGTTTATTTACTCCACTTGATTCTTTAACGCCGGGTTGAATAACCACATATCTTTCATAGTAAATGATAGATTCAAGTTTTTTGGAGGAAACACCCAATAAATATCCAATTTTATTAGGAAGAGACCTGAAAAACCAGATATGAACAATCGGCACAACAAGTTTAATGTGTCCCATACGCTCACGTCTGACTTTCTTTTCAGTAACTTCTACTCCACATCTATCACAAACAATACCTTTGTAACGGATACGCTTATATTTTCCACAATAACACTCATAGTCTTTAACCGGTCCAAAGATACGCTCACAGAACAAGCCATCTCTTTCCGGTTTATATGATCTATAATTGATTGTTTCAGGCTTTAATACTTCGCCATAGGAGCGCTCTAATATCTCATCAGGGCTTGCCAGGCGGATTGTAATAGATGAAAAGCTTTGTTTTGGTGCTGAATTTTTTTTCTTTAATGACATAATTTATATAAAAGTTACTGTGTTCAAAAATAAACAAATCGATTAATTCCCTAATCTAATACAAGATTACAATAATTAATCAAATCCAACATCAAGTGCCAATCCTCTCAACTCATGAACCAATACATTAAATGATTCAGGAATATTAGGTTCAGGAAGGTTATCGCCTTTGACAATTGCTTCATACGCTTTTGACCTACCTTGAATATCATCTGACTTAATTGTCAGCAATTCACGTAGGATATTGGATGCTCCATAAGCTTCCAAAGCCCAGACTTCCATTTCACCAAATCGCTGTCCACCAAATTGTGCCTTACCACCCAAAGGTTGCTGCGTAATCAATGAATATGGCCCTGTACTTCTTGCGTGCATCTTATCATCAACCATGTGGGAAAGCTTCAGCATATAGATAACACCAACAGTTGCTTTTTGGTGGAATCTATCACCGGTTTCACCATCATAAAGATATGTTTGTCCCAATTCCGGCAAATCGGCCTTCTGCAATTCCTGAGCTATTTCATCCAGGTTTGCTCCATCAAAAATTGGAGTTGCATATTTTATATTCAACTTATCCCCAGCCCATCCTAATACTGTTTCAAATATTTGTCCGAGGTTCATCCTTGATGGTACACCCAGTGGATTTAATACAATATCAACAGGAGTCCCATCTTCCAGGAACGGCATATCTTCAACACGGACAATTCTGGATACAATCCCTTTGTTACCGTGACGTCCGGCCAACTTATCACCAACTTTAAGTTTACGCTTCTTTGCGATATACACCTTAGCAAGCTTTAAAACACCTGCCGGTAATTCATCACCAATGCTTATATTAAACTTCTCACGTTTATAATGACCCAGCTCTTCATTGACCTTAATGCTATAGTTATGTAACATTCTAACGATCAATGCATTAACTTCACTATCATCGGTCCAGTTAGCATAATCTACAATTACATAGTCAATTGCTTTAAGTACGGTTTTGTTGAACTTAGAGCCTTTGGCCAACATTTCTTCCCCGTATATTGACTTAATTCCGGTTGTAACTTTATTTTTAACGAGAATTAGAAGTTTGTCAATCAATGTTGTTTTTAATTCATTCAAAACAACCTGATGCTCGTCTTCCAACTTATCTAACAAGTCTTTCTCCTGAACTTTCTGAATCTTGTCTTTTTTTGCTCTCGCAAATAATTGCTTATTAATCACAACGCCTTCGATGGATGGTGGACACTTCAAAGAAGCATCTTTTACATCACCGGCTTTATCGCCAAATATCGCTCTTAATAATTTCTCTTCCGGAGTAGGATCACTTTCGCCTTTTGGTGTGATTTTCCCTATGAGTATATCACCTTCATTGACCCATGCTCCAATACGTATAATACCGTTATCATCTAGGTCTTTCGTCGCATCTTCACTAACATTCGGAATATCAGGTGTCAATTCTTCTTCACCCAACTTCGTGTCTCTGACATCTAATTCAAAATGCTCGATGTGTATGGAAGAGAAGATATCTTCACGGACAACTCTTTCAGAAAGAACGATAGCATCCTCGAAGTTGTATCCTTTCCAAGGCATAAATGCAACCTTCAGGTTTTGACCCAATGCCAATTCACCATTTTCGGTGGCATAACCTTCACAAAGTACAGTTCCTGCAACCACCCTCATACCTTTCTTAACAATAGGCTTTAAGTTGATACAAGTACCTTGGTTGGTTCTAAGGAATTTAGTCAATGGATATGTTTTCACATTATCTTCAAAGGAAACAAGCTGATCCTCTTCACTTCTATCGTAACGAATAATGATTTTAGAGGCATCAACATAATCCACTACACCATCACCTTCCGCATTTATAAGCATACGTGAGTCACGAGCAACTTTTCCTTCCAAGCCTGTTCCAACTATTGGAGAGGAAGGTCTGATAAGTGGCACTGCCTGACGTTGCATGTTTGATCCCATCAAAGCACGGTTAGCATCATCATTTTCAAGGAAAGGAATTAAGGAAGCTGAGATACCGACAATTTGGTTTGGTGCGACGTCAATATACTCAACGTCATCCGGCTCTAATACCGGGAATTCACCTTGATCTCTCGCCTTAATTCTATCACTCAATATTTCACCACCTTTACCAATAGGTGTGTTAGCTTGTGCTATTTTCTTATAATCTTCTGCTTCGGCTGAAAGATATTCTACATTTGAATTTAGATCAACTTTACCACTGTGTACCTTACGATAAGGAGTCTCTAAGAATCCCATCTTATTTATTTTGGCGTGCACACATAGGGTTGAAATCAATCCAATGTTGGGACCTTCCGGTGTTTCAATTGTACAAAGTCGGCCGTAATGCGAATAATGTACGTCACGCACCTCAAATCCCGCTCTTTCTCTGGAAAGTCCTCCCGGTCCTAATGCCGAAATCCTACGCTTGTGGGTAATTTCAGCCAATGGATTGGTTTGATCTAAAAATTGAGAAAGCTGTGAAGTACCAAAGAACGAATTGATAACAGAAGACAGAGTCCTTGCATTAATTAAATCAATAGGAGTAAATACTTCATTATCACGAACGTTCATCCTTTCACGAATGGTTCGTGCCATACGGGCAAGTCCGACACCGAATTGTGCAAATAACTGTTCACCTACAGTACGTACTCTACGATTACTCAAATGGTCGATATCATCGAGTTCTGCTTTTTGGTTCATTAGTGAAACCAAATATTTAACTATCATAATGATATCTTCCTTGGTCAAGACCATTGTAGATGGATCTGTAGAAAGACCCAATTTACGGTTTAACTTATAACGGCCTACTTCACCTAAGTTGTAGCGTTTATCTGAGAAGAATAGCTTATCGATAATACTTCTTGCGGTTTCCTCATCAGGTGGTTCTGCGCCTCTTAGCTGTCGATAAATATATTCAACGGCTTCGATTTCACTACTAGCAGTATCTTTTTGTAAGGTATTATAAATGATGGAATAATCTTCGGTTATATCTTCCTTCTGTAAGATAACCGTTTCAATACCTGTATCTAAAATAAGATCGAAATGGGATTCTTCCAGAACAACATCTCTTTCTAAAATAATTTCGTTTCTTTCGACAGTTACAACTTCTCCGGTATCTTCATCGACGAAGTCTTCTGTCCATTTACGTAAGACACGTGCGGCTAATTTTCTTCCTACAGCCTTTTGTAAATCTTTTTTCTTTGCCGGAATTTCTTCAGAAAGACCAAATATTTCTAAAATATCTTTATCTGAATCAAAGCCTATAGCTCTCAATAAAGTTGTAACAGGGAATTTTTTCTTTCTATCGATATAGGCATACATAACCGTATTAATATCGGTAGCAAATTCCATCCAAGCTCCTTTAAAAGGAATAACTCTGGCAGAATATATTTTAGTCCCATTAGGGTGGAAAGTCTGACTAAAAAACACACCCGGTGATCTATGTAATTGGGAAACAACGACTCTTTGGGCACCATTGATAACAAAAGTACCTTTAGGCGTCATATAAGGAATATTTCCTAAGAATACATCCTGTACAATGGTTTGAAAATCAACATGTTCTTCATCGTTACAAGATAATCGAAGTTTGGCTTTAAGTGGCAAGCTGTATGTAAGCCCTCTTTGCATACATTCTTCGATATCATATCTAGGAGGGTCGATGTAATAATCCAAAAACTCCAACAAGAAAATATTTCTTGCATCATTGATGGGGAAATTCTCTTGAAAAACGCGGTACAAACCTTCATTGATACGGTTTTCAGGAGTAGTTTCCAATTGGAAAAATTCTTTAAAAGACTTCAACTGAATTTCCAGTAAATCCGGTTGGTATTCAGCAAGTTTAATTTTTCCGAAATTGTGTCTATTTAATTCGCTATTAAGGGAGGCTACGTTTGAATTCATCGGACCGATCTATTTTTATGATAGTAGGTGTAATCTCTGGATTACACGGGTAAAAGGATTGTTTTCAAAAAAGGTTTAGACCAAACATGATGTAACTCTAAAAGTTATATACAACCATAGGCTTAGTAGGGTTATTCAATAACCTTACTAAGCCTAATCGATATAGAATATTACTTTAATTAGTCACACTATATTTGTACCAACAGCAAACTATTGCTTTTGGTTTAAAATTAAATATTACTTAATTTCCACCTCAGCGCCAGCAGCATCAAGTGCAGCTTTGATTGAGTCTGCTTCATCTTTAGAAACACCGTTCTTCAAAGGAGCTGGTGCTGCATCTACGATGTCTTTAGCTTCTTTCAAGCCAAGGTTTAATAAGTTTTTAACTTCTTTAACCACTGCAAGTTTGTTGCCACCTGCTGACTTAAGAATAACATCAAATTCAGTTTGTACTGCTGCTGCTGCTTCACCGCCGCCAGCTGCAGGACCTGCAACTGCAACTGCTGCTGCTGCTGCCGGTTCGATACCGTATTCTTCTTTAAGGATAGTAGCTAATTCGTTAACTTCTTTAACTGTTAGGTTAACCAATTGTTCTGCGAAAGATTTTAAATCCGCCATTGTAATTAATTTTAAATTTTAGTCAATAAATATATTATTGCGTAAAGCTTGGAAGCCGTATTTGCATGGATGAAATAGAAATAATCTTTGTAAATTTCTTAATTACCTCTTTCTTCGAGGGTCTTAAGCAATCCTGCGATTGTTGATCCACCTGATTTAAGAGCAGATATAACATTCTTAGCAGGAGATTGTAACAATCCAATGATTTCCCCAATAAGTTCTTCTTTAGATTTAAGTTTCGTTAGAACTTCAATTTGGTCGTCACCGACATACACAGAAGAGTCTATATAAGCCGCTTTTAAAATTGGCTTGCTATTGGTTTTTCTAAACTTTTCAATAATCCGAGCTGGAATATTTGCGGTCTCGCAAAATAATACAGCTGTAGGACCTTCCAAAGAACCGTAAAGGTCTGAAAAGTTCTTAGATTCATCGCCTGCTTCGAGCGCCTTTTTAATTAAAGTATTCTTTACTACCTGCATCTGAACATTTTGTTCAAAGCAAAGTTTTCTAAAGCTATTCACTTGCATCACGGTCAGTGAAGAAGCATCAGCAAGGTAGAAAAAGGTAGAATTTGCAAATCTTTCTTTAAGATTTTCTATTACCTGTGTTTTTTGTGCTTTATTCATTTCTGTCAGTCTTGATAGTAAATTATTTAATTGATTTGATATCCACTTTCACGCCCGGGCTCATTGTAGAAGCAACAGTAATTGACTTCATATAAGCACCTTTAGCTGAAGCAGGTTTCATCTTATTCAATGTTTGGAGTAATTCATTGGTATTGTCAGCCAGTTGCGCAGGAGAAAAAGAAATCCTTCCGACTGATGAATGAATAATTCCATATTTATCAACCCTGAATGAGATTTTACCTTTCTTCACTTCACCTACAGCTGCAGCTACATCATTTGTTACAGTACCGGTTTTGGGGTTAGGCATAAGTCCACGTGGACCTAATACACGGGCAATTTTACCCATTTTTGCCATGACACCCGGCATAGCGATAACTACATCTACATCAGTCCATCCAGCGGCTACTTTTTCAATAAGCTCATCAAGACCAACATGTTCTGCTCCGGCAGCTTTAGCTTCATCTTCTTTATCAGGAGTACAGAAAACCGCAACAGTTTTCGTTTTTCCGGTTCCGTGAGGTAGGGAAACCGTACCTCTAATTGCCTGATCGGCTTTACGAGGATCCACACCAAGTTTAACGTGAACATCGACGGATGCGTCAAATTTAGCATAGTTAGCTTCTTTAACTGTAGTCATTGCATCTTCTAGGGAATACAACTTGTTAGGATCAACCTTTCCTACGGAAGCTTTTTGTTTTTTAGTTAATTTAGACATCTCAAAATGTTTTAAGGTCATGCGTTGATTATGAATCAACTCCCTTAGTTATAAAATAAAAATTTATTTATTCACCCCATGGAGCAGTGCCTTCAACACTGATTCCCAATGAGCGTGCCGTTCCTGCAACCATTTTCATAGCGCTTTCAATAGAAAGTGCATTTAAATCCGGCATTTTATCTTCAGCAATCTGGCGAACCTGATCCCAAGTCACTTTACCGACTTTAGTACGGTTAGGTTCTGCAGAACCTTTCTTTGCACCTGATAACTCCATCAATTGAATAGATGCAGGAGCAGTTTTAATAACAAAGTCAAATGACTTATCCTTATATACCGTTATTAAAACAGGACAAACTTTCCCCATTTTATCTTGGGTCTCAGCGTTAAAACGCTTACAGAATTCCATGATATTAACCCCTTTTGCACCTAATGCAGGTCCAACAGGAGGCGCGGGATTGGCTTGACCGCCTTTAACTTGCAATTTAATCTTTACTTCTACCTCTTTTGCCATAATATTAGTTTAATTTATGTTGTTGTGACAGACTGCTGTCTTATGCATTATTTTTTTTCTACCTGTATAAAGTTAAGTTCAACTTCTGCTCCTCGACCAAAAATCTTAACGATAACCTTTAATTTCTTCTTCTCTTCGTTAACCTCTTTAATATCTCCAACAAAATCATTGAATGGTCCATCAATAATTCTAACCGTTTCTCCCACAATAAATGGTTCAAGCATAGCCTCATCCATATCTTGCGATTCATCAATTTTACCTAAGAGTCTATTGGCTTCGACATCTTGCATTGGTATAGGCTTCTGTCCACCTAAGAAGTGTATCACATTCGGAATGTTATTGATAGCTTGAATAATTTCTCCGGAAAGTTTCTTTGATACGGCTTCTACTAAAATATATCCACCTAAAATATTACGTTCGCGAATTACTTTCTTACCTTTTTCAATTTTATAAACTTTCTCCGTTGGGACGACAACTTGTGTTACAATTTGTTGCCAACCGGAACGTAGCAATTCCAGATCAATAGCTTCCTTAGCTTTTTTCTCCTTACCACTTATAACCCTAAGTGAATACCACTTACGGTCATTAGGTATGGTTACTTCAAGATTATCAGACATCGATTATTTAATTTTATAGATAAAATCAACTAATTTATTCACGGTACCATCCATACCAAAGATAAATAAAGTCAAAATCAACATACCAATAATTGTTGCTACTGTACTTCCCATTAAAGAAACACGATCAGGCCATTCGACTTTGTGCATTAATTCATCGTATGAATCTTTAATATAAGATATTATTTTATCCATATTTCTTTGTTTGCACGGGAAGCAGGGATCGAACCCGCAACCTGCGGTTTTGGAGACCGCCACTCTACCAGTTGAGCTATTCCCGTAATTAAGCGACATAAGCACTCCAATGTTTGAAGTGCTTTATGTCGTAATTATTCTAATAAATTATTATTCAATAATCTCAGTAACCTGACCGGCACCTACGGTACGTCCACCTTCACGGATTGCGAAACGAAGACCTTTTTCCATAGCTATTGTGCTCAATAAAGTTACTTCAAGTGAAATATTTTCAC
>CAKUWM010000090.1 GCA_934699305.1 uncultured Saprospiraceae bacterium
ATCCTCATCCCTTACCCCTCATCACTCATCACTCATCCCTCAATCCTCATCCCTTACCCCTCATCACTCATCACTCAACCCTTATTCGATGGAATTATTTCAATTTTAACCAACGTATCTTTTTTCATAAATAGGATGATTTTATTCGAATTATCAGCGCTAAGCACTTCTATTACATCCTGCTGAATCTGTTGTGTGATGCCAAACTTAGCCAAAGTCTCTTCCCTATCCATTCCGGCATGAAGTCCATTTTGCAATAAAAAATTCTCATCTTTCAGACTGGCAATAAGCAGTTGATCCGGCACACCAGATTTTTTTCTAAACTCAATAAATGAAGTTTTATATTGCATAGTTACAATAGAATCCCGGTTAGAAGTGGGCGTATCACCGGTCTTCTTTGCAGTTATCTTAAACGTTTCAGGGAAAAGTTCTTTAACATTGGATATATTGTTGTAATCTTCTTTTAAAGTGGCATTAATGAATGCCGTCGCCATAATTACGTATTTGCCATCGACTGATTCTACTTTACCTTGATGAATTTCAGGAACATCGAGAAGTTCATCCGTTGAAATTAGTTTTTCCTGATTACTTGAGGCCGAATCTTCGGTATATTCAACCATTTCTTGTTCATACTTATTCCGGTCACTTTTACATCCTAAAATTAGAAACAGACCGCAAATAATGAGATATTTATGCATTAAACTATTTAATTAAGTATGGCAAATATACAATTTATTTATGATTTTATTGGATGCTTTTTACTGCAAAATTATCTACGAATGGTTCCTAGGATAAGTGTTTCATTAATTCGTCCTAAAGTATAAATGATAAGAACAGATTTTCAAATGGTTCAATTCATATAAAACTGAAAATTCACATAATTTAAACAGTGCGAACAATTTCTATATATATATATTTTGCCAAATGTTTTTTTTAAATATCTTTATTTTTAATTTCATAAAATTTACCAATTTAAATACTTAAAAAATTCAAAATATGCATCGAAATATTAAGAATATTGGCAGACAAATAGTGCTCTTTTGGTTTATTTGGGGTTTGACTTGCTCGAGTTATATTATAGAAAACTACGGCAAAGAAAATACTATTACGTTGGATAAGGTTAAAAACATGCTACTATTGACCGTATTATTATTTTTACTATTGCTCTTTTTTACAATCAAAGACCATTTAAAAAAGAAGGTTAAAACTTGATTTCCGGTTTTAATTTCAATGTTTTCACTATACATTAATAAATAATTAAATCACAAATTCTCAGAGACACGTATTTCTAACCGACATCATTACTTTTTAAATATATGAATCAAACTTTACGTAAAATTGGCAGGTATATTATCTTTCTAATATATTCATGGAGCACCGCTTGCGGATTATATATTATTGAAAACTATGGCAAAGAAAATGTCATTACGTATGACGTGATCAAAAACATGCTCCTATTGACCCTAATTTTGTTTTTAACAATCCTTTACTTTTCAAGCAATTCCATTTTAAAAAAAGAAGGATAAAGCCTAAAATCGGGAATTTTCCACAAGGATATCAAAATATACAAGAATATAAAAATGGATGAATCTCCGGTTCTCCTTAGAAACATTTTCTCAACTACCGATTGCAATCCGTATAACTTTGTTGTCCGGTCATTCTTGATGATTCAACTAACTTTGCATTTTATTGTTAAGGTACATTATGAGCAGAGTTGCAATAGACCTCCAGAGTGGAGAAATAAAGAAAGAAGAAAGATTGATTGTTGGAATAGACTTGGGGACAACCAATAGTCTAATTGCAAAAATCAGTGAAGGGAAACCGGAAGTACTTAAACATGAGGATTTGTCGGCTTTAGTTCCCTCGATCATATACCTCAATGAGCACAACGATGCTATTGTCGGTGAAGTCGCCAAAGAAAAACTCATTTCAGATCCTCAACAAACCATATTTTCTATCAAGAGACTTATGGGGCGGTCATTCAAAGACATTGAAGCCAACAAAGATTTTTTCAGTTATGAAATAGTAGATACCGACACAGAGTCTCTTGTTAAAATTAAATCAGGTAGTCGCTTCTTCACACCCATCGAATTATCGGCATTGATCCTAAAAGAGCTCAAATCCATTGCCGAAGAAAAAATGGGTCAAAACATCACCGAATGCGTCATCACCGTACCGGCATACTTCAACGACAGCCAGCGTCAAGCGACCAAAGACGCGGGAAAACTCGCCGGCTGGAATGTGTTGCGCATCATCAATGAACCGACAGCCGCCGCACTTGCATACGGATTTGATAAAACCGAAGAAGAAGGCAAAAATATCGCCGTTTATGATTTAGGTGGGGGCACATTTGACCTCAGTATATTGACCCTGGAAGGCGGCGTATTTGAGGTTCTTTCAACGAAAGGTGACACATGGCTGGGTGGAGATGACGTTGACAAAGCCATTACCGATTATTTTATTGAACAGTATCATTTAAATTCTGCACAAATACCCAAAGGCAAAATGCAACAACTGCGCCTTCTGGCGGAAAAAGCAAAAAAACACCTTTCGTCCAATGAAGTCTTTGAAACATTATTTGATGAAATCAAAGTTACAATTTCCAAGGAGACCTATCGACGGCTATCCGATCCAATCCTTGACAAAACCATAGAGTTGACAATGTCGGCACTCAAAGATGCCGGGTTACATCAAAGCCAGATAAGCGAAGTCATATTGGTCGGTGGCTCTACCCGTATTCCATTTGTAAAAGAAAAATTGAGTCTCGTGTTCAATGCACCGATTAATGACCGATTGAATCCGGACGAAGTAGTAGCCCAAGGCGCAGCAATTCAGGCGGACATACTCGCCGGAAACCAGAATAACCTTTTATTGTTGGATGTCACACCCTTATCCTTGGGAATCGAGACCGTGGGCGGGCTCATGGATGTCATCATCCCCAGAAATTCCAAAATCCCATCCGGTGCCGGAAGACACTACACAACAAGTGTGGATGGGCAAGTCAATCTTAGAATCTCCGTATTCCAAGGCGAGAGAGACCTCGTTCTCGATAACAGAAAATTAGGAGAATTCACGCTCAAAGGCATACCTCCTATGCCTGCAGGCATTCCTAAAATCGAAGTCGTCTTTAAGGTGGATGCGGATGGCATCCTGCTCGTCAAGGCTCGTGAAGAACGCTCCAACACTGAAACCCAGGTGGAGATAAAAGCCCAATATGGCATAAGCGAAGAAGAAATGGCGCTGATGCTCATCGATAGTATAAAAAATGCCGAAGAAGATATCCGTATCAAAGCCCTGATAGAAGCACGCAATGAAGGGAATAACATCCTACATTCTACCAAAAAATTCTTAAAACAACACGTTGATTTGTTTACAGAAGAGCAATTTGAACCACTCAGACAGATAGCTCAAGTCCTTGAATCCGTAATTGAAGGCGAAGACAAAGACGCTATTCACGATGCCATCCATCGACTCGACCAAATAGCCAGACCGATGGCTGAAATAGCCATGGATGACGCCATAAGGTCGTCATTGGCCGGTAAATCCATCGTCTAAGTAGAATGAAGTGGACTTTTCTTTTCGCTCCCCTATTGTGGATTTCATCCTTACATAATGGCTATTCTCAAAAAGCGTATTTGGAAAAAGAAGTCCAAAAAATCATCCGATTAGATGACGATATTCATCTGGATGGCGGTACAGCAACTGTCATTGGCGTAATAGACGGAGATTCGGTGTTTACGATGCAAAGCGGATCTTTGGCGCTTGACCGAAAAGAATCAGTTACCGACACAACACTCTTTCCCGTAGGAGGTGTAACACAGGCGCATCTCATACTGTTGACCTATCACATGATGGAGCTTGGGCTTATCTCAGCAAATGACACGCTGGGAAGGTTTCATTTTACTGAATATGAAGACAGTCGCCTCAATTCGTTGACAATTGCTTCTTTATTGGCGCATACATCCGGATTGCCTCGTATCTTACCTTCATTGGTTTACCTTAAAAAAGATAGCGACAACGAATTTCATTACTATGACCGACATTTGATTGATTCCGCATTGGTGCATTGGTCATCAACTCATCCTATCAGCGGACGCCAACAAATAAGCCATTACAACAATTACCTATTGAGTAAAATCCTCTGGGCTGTCCGGGACACTCGAGTACACAACAATGGCATCATGATTCCGGAGATGCGACACACCTGGTTTTTACCCATTGATGAAATAAACAATCAGGCTATTCCATCCTTTTATTCAACTTATCAAAGACCATTGCCTCCACCGCATTTCAACGGCTTGACCAATGCTATGGGTATGGTTACCTGTATGGAAGACCTTGTTATTCTCGCCAAAGTATGGATGCGGCTTTGTAATCGTACCGACTTTCAACAAGCATTTTTAACACCATTTCCAAAAGAGAAAAAGAAACAGGATACCTTTACCAATGGAGGTTTCAGGATAATTGATGGCGAAAAAAGTGGCAATTTGTACCTGTTTACAGGGCTTTTTAAAGGAAGTTCTGCCTATTTTTGTTTCGCTCCCAAAACTCATACTGCGGTGATAATATTGCACAATGCGGGAACATCCCAACATGTTTTGGGGTTTCATATCATGCGTATGATTAATTATCAGTTTACCAGAACGTATTAATATGTCAAAGAATAAAAAGAATAGAGACGGCATCGTGTATTCAACCAATCCGGATTTTGAATACAATTTTTTTTCGGATTTATTACCCAATGGAGAATCAGATGACCCATCGGATATGAAATTAAGGGTATCTATCGACCGCAAACAAAGAGGTGGCAAGGAAGTAACCCTAATCACCGGATTTACCGGGCGGGAAGAGGATCTCCTTGATCTCGGCAAAAAACTGAAATCTAAATGTGGCGTCGGTGGTAGCGCCAAGGATGGCGAGATAATCATTCAAGGGAAACACAAAGACAGGATAATTCAATTGCTGATTGAATGGGGATACACCGGCACAAAAGGAACAGGCGGCTCTTGATTCTCTCACACCTACTGAACAAATGAAAGAATACTTTAATTATCTTTCAAAGTTCTTATTCCATCAATTACTGGTATTGAATATACAACGGTTTGGGATTGCGCGTCAACACTTCATCCGGTGTCAGCAATGGTGTTCCTGATTTGGTATCATTTTTATAAAATAATTTAAATCCGGTATATTGAACAGGCGATTTGACGATGTAGCGATACCAAGTATTAAACTTCAATGCTTTACTCCCCCAGCCGTCCATATCCATCACAACCTGGACTTCAGGTGGATTACGGATAAGGTGTGCATCCTGAATCATTAACTCTTTAAATCGGTGTACAATGAGAATCTTTGGCGGAAGATGCTTTTCTTTCACTTTTTGTTCTAAGTACTGAACGGCAAAATTAACATCATCAGCCTCAAAACGTCCCATCCTTGTTCCGGGGATATGAGTACCCGTCATGGCAAATTCTGCATCAATACCTAAATGAACATTGGGCAGATTCAAGAAGGTATCCAATCGTGGAATTTCCTCTTGTAAAGAACTGTGACCTACCTGAATATCCAAAAATACCAATGCACCTATGGAGTCAGCCCATGATATTACTTGTTGGATCATCTGCCTTTTCATTCGACCACGATACTTACCGTCAAATCCGGGATCTCGCTGAGCCACCACGGCAATCAGATGGAGCGCAGGGATAACCTTTACTAACGTATCAGCCGCTTGCCACCTTTCAACCTCATCCTTTAACTTAGCCAGCATCAGGTCGCGAGGGAGCTCACCTAAAATGCCCATCTTCTTGCTATTCAGATTGCCATAGAAGGCGACAATTCTATGAAAAGGCAATAATGCACCCGGCATTACCGGCGTCATGCGAGACCAGTTGCTATCGAGATAGTGCATTTTTGTCCAAAGAGTCTCTGCATCTTGCCTGAACTTCAGTGTATCAAATGTCTTAACGGTACTTTGTATTGAATGATTGATTTCTACAACGTCCGCAGGAACGGAGTTCATTGAGTTTGGACTACAACCAAGATAACAGATGATAATTGGAAAAATAACCCAAGAAACCCATCGTTTAACGCTCATAAATATTGGATTTAAAGCATTGGAAACCTAATACCGATTTGACTTTTTATTATAGACCAATTGATGGAAAAGGTATATTGGTCTATTTAAAAGTATCATCAGTATTACGATTGTATAATATATTAGAATGTAAATATATAATATTTTTATAATATGCTATTGGGGCATAGTTTAGACGTGTTTAAAACAAATTTCTCTATTGACTTTAAATTATTTGAAAAAAGAATAAGACTATGAGATTAGAGTAGCAGAGATATTCAATTAATTGGATTCCGGGATGGCACACCCAACTGCCTTGGTTATTGGTTCCATTATGTTTTTACCATTCAAAAAGGCATCTAAGGCATTTTCAAGATAATGCACCTTGATATTTTCCTGTTCAAATACACTACCATCAATAGCTCCGGAATATAAAACCTTGTAATCCGAATTCAACAAAAATACATGGGGTGTACGTATGACGCCAAATTTCTTACTGATTACACACCCCTCATCCTTCAAGTGAGGAAATAAAAGGTTAGACCCTGTAGCTTTCAATGGTGTAGAAGAATTATTTGAGTTGATGGAAAGAAAAGTACACCCTTTGTCTGAATACTTATGAAAAATGGACTTAATGCGTTGTTCATAAGCCTTGTCAAATGGGCATTCATTCCCTTTAAAAATAACCACAAATCCCTTGGCTTCGGAAAAACTTGATAACGAAACAATCGAGCCATCGACATTTTTCAACTTAAAATCTGAAGCCACTTCTCCAATGCGATAACTATGGCGTGACTGTGCCATTCCATTGGGTATTAAAAAACAAAAGGCAACCAATATCAAATAATAATTCCTACGCATTTGCAATTCATTTATTTGCTAAGATAGTCTTATATTTCATTATATTCAGCAAGATTGTCACTTGTTATACACACCTCTCATTATAAAGTAAAAGAACACCGGACTATACTCAATTATTTCATCCTCCGACTGCCGGGATATAAAAATTTAAATCCACTAACCTAAGGTTATACTTTTTCCCTATCGGATAAATGCGGTTTTTCTTCGATAATTGTGACAAGCCGACTCCACTCAGTGTAACACCTCCAAAAAAATAGGCAAATTCTTTAAAATTAGAAGGTTGGAATGCTATTCCATACAAAGCGACATTGGCGAGGGCAACCAATCCGGATCGCCACAGTGCTCCGCCCAATGCAGGTGGAACCAATGGTTTGTGGCTCCTGATAGCGACAATAGAATCAAGCACAACAGTCAGGTTGGTAAACCGGATAATCTGACTATCATAGTTGATTTCATTCAGGGTCGAAGTTATCCATTGATCACTCTGTTTCAGCTTAAAAGTAACTTCGTCACCCGTCGTGTATTTCAGCATAACCTTGGTGTGGCGTTTCTCTATCTGCAATACATTCTGGCTTTGGGAGAAAAAAGGAAAGAATGTCACCAGAAAAAAGGCACTTATTATAAAGATAACACTATGGTTCATGTGAAATCAATTTACTGAAGATAGAACGTACTGCAAGGTCTATTTGTTGACTTTCCATAATTTCTTTACCTATGAAAATAAAAATAAACTGTAGCACATAGCCTTCTTTAATGGGAATAAAATGTTGATTTAAGCGAATAGCTTCTCTGAGTTGTCGTTTTATTCTATTTCTATCAACTGCCTTTTTAAAGATTTTCTTCGGAACGGAAACGCTTGCTTTAAAAGCTACGCCACTATCGAGCAAAGGAGAAAAAATATACTGACATTTAATAGGATAAGAAAAGATACTTTCCCCGGAAAGAAAGAGGTTTGAAATAACAGTCCGGCTTTTGAGCTTATGACTTTGAGGAAAGGCAAAAGGTCTTTTCACATTAAAATAAAATAGGCTATTGTGCTGCCAGAGCGCAATAGCCTATGGTTAGATTTTATAAAGAATAACTTACTTTGTCTTCATCTCGTCAGAAACAGTCAGCTTATGCCTTCCCTTAGCTCTTCTGCTTGCCAACACTCTCCTACCATTTTTGGTGGCCATACGTGCTCTGAATCCATGCTTGTTAACTCTTTTACGCCTTGAAGGCTGGAATGTCCGTTTCATAGGAATGTATTATTTTTTCAAAAAGTGGGACAAAGGTAATTTTTCCTTTTGTAATATAAAAATTTTATCAGACATTTTTTAAATCATTTTATAAAAACCTGCACAAATGCACGCTATCCGCTATAAATCTGTAAGTTTCTCTTTCTTCTGTTCTTCGGTCACATTTTGCACAATCTTATTTTCAACACACATTCAAATTAGAAAAATGCGGAATCGATTGCCCTCTAATTCAATGACTTAGTGATTCCATTGAAAAGATTCGTACATCGGGGTACCCCTCACAATCAACCATCATTGGTCCCGGAAAATCTCGATTCCAGAATTCGGGTCTAACCATAATAATCCAATATAAATCTTTCATTAACAAATAAATTTCAAAAAAGCATACATAATTAATATAATGCTTCTTAATATTGCACCGAATTTTTGAGGCATTAATTTTATAATCCTAAAATTTATGTCCGAATATATCTCTTACCACTAAATTTTATTTAATGAAGAACCGTTTTTTTATCATTGCTTGCATCGCAACCTTTTTATTTTCGATTCAAGCTCAGGCGCAAGACGACCTAATCAACAAGATTAAAGGCAACCAAAGCGAAAATTCTAAATTTGTTTTTACAAAAGTAATTGACATTGAAAATACTTCTATCAAAGACCAGGGCTCTTCCGGTACATGCTGGAGTTATTCTACTGTTTCATTCCTCGAATCAGAGATGGCACGAATAGGCAGAAAACCTGTTGACTTAGCCGAAATGTTTATTGTTAGAAATCAATATATCGAAAAAGCCGAAAACTATGTGAGGATGCATGGTGGTCTCTTATATGGTCAAGGCGGTGCAGCCCACGACGTAACTAAACTTTACGGTAAATATGGCATTTTGCCACAAAGTGCTTATACCGGATTGCATTACGGCACCACAAGAAACAACTTCAATGAATTGGAATCCGTATTGAAAGGCTTTTTAACTCCATTGGTTGGTGACAATGTAAAATCCCTCACTCCCGTATGGAAAACAGCTTTTACAAAAATTGTAGATACTTACCTTGGTGATGTTCCGGATAAATTCACTTATGACGGCAAGGAATATACGCCAAAAACTTTTGCAGAAAAGGTTGTAGGGCTCAATGCCGATGATTATGTTGAATTCTCTTCATTCACCACAAGCCCGTTTTATCAGCAAGCAGTTTTAATGGTACCGGACAATTGGAGCTATGATAGAATATACAACGTTCCGATGAATGACCTATCAACAATCGTAGATTATGCTCTAAAAAATGGCTTCTCATTGACATGGGG